>DASSVA010000141.1:0-2117 GCA_035706385.1 Solimonas sp.
CTCGTTGTTCCACATCGTCAGCAGCGTGCCCGGCGGCAGCGGCAGCCTGATCGCGACGTTGCCGATCTCGTTCTTCGGCGCGGGACGGCCATCGGCGTCGAGCACCTGCAGATCGAAGCCGGGCACCGGCACGGTCGCCGAGCCGGGTTTGACCGGCAGCGTTTCGATGCCGCGCGGATTGGCGATCGCCGGCCAGCCGAGTTCGGTCTGCCACCAGTTGTCGATCACCGGCCGCTGCAGTTTCTCCGCCGCCCATTCGATCGTGTCCGGATCGCAGCGCTCGCCGGCGAGATACAGCGTGCGGAAATCCGACAGGTCGTAATGCTTGAGCAGCTCGCCGCGTGGATCTTCCTTCTTGATCGCGCGAAACGCGGTCGGCGCGGTGAAGAAGCTCTTCACCTTGTGCTGTGCGATGACGCGCCAGAACGCGCCGGCATCAGGCGTGCCGACCGGTTTGCCTTCGTAGAGGATCGTCGTGCAGCCGGCGAGCAACGGACCATAGACGATGTACGAATGGCCGACGACCCAGCCGACGTCGGAGGCCGCCCAGAACACGTCGCCGACGCCGCAGTCGTAGACCACGTTCATCGAATAGCGCATCGCGACCGCGTGGCCGCCGTTGTCGCGGACCACGCCTTTCGGCTTGCCGGTCGTGCCCGACGTGTACAGCACGTACAGCGGATCGGTCGCGGCGACCGGCACGCAGTCGGCGGGTTGTGCGTTGGCGATCGCGTCGTTCCAGTCGACGTCGCGACCCTCGATCATCGACGCGACGCATTGCGGGCGCTGCACGATGATCGTCTTCGCGACCTTGTGCGTCGCCAGCGCGATCGCCTGATCGAGCAGCGGCTTGTATTCGACGATGCGGCCCGGCTCGATGCCGCACGACGCGGAGACGATCAGCACCGGCTCGGCGGCGTCGATGCGCTTGGCGAGTTCCGGCGCCGCGAAGCCGCCGAATACCACCGAATGCACGGCGCCGATCCGCGCGCACGCGAGCATCGCGATCGCCGCCTCGGCAATCATCGGCATGTAGATGACGACACGGTCGCCGGTCGCGACGCCGTGCGCGCGCAAGGCGCCGGCGAACACGGCGACGCGGTCGCGCAGCTCGCGGAACGTGAAGCGCGCGATCGTGTTCGTGACCGGGCTGTCGTAGATCAGCGCGGTCTGCTCGCCACGGCCTTCGTCGATCCAGCGGTCGAGCGCGTTGTCGCAGGTGTTCAGCTCGCCGCCGGCGAACCAGCGATGCAGCTTTTGCGGATGCGCGGCGCCGTTGTCGTCGAGCACGCGGTCCCATTGCTTCGACCAGCGCAGCGCCGCCGCCTGTTCGGCCCAGAACGCTTCGGGCTCGCTCATCGAGCGGCGGTAAGTCTCGGCGTAATTGCGATCAGCCATCGGCATTCCCCTCGCGGCGTCCGCGCGGCAAGGGCGGGACGTGTTCTTCGTGGAGTCCGCAGTGTAGCCGCGACATGGCCGGCGGCCTCATGCGTTCCGGCGAGGTGGCGGGCCGTGCCGCTTATCTGTCATTCCCGCGGACGCGGGAATGACGATATCTAATTTTTCACCAGATGCGCCTGCGCGAACGCGACGATGTCGTCGCGCGCCTGCCGCACTTCCGGGAACAGCGCGCCGAACAGCGGGAACGCGTGCGGCAGCACCGGCCAGATTTCGAAGCGCACGTCGACGCCGGCGGCTTTCGCGCGGCGCGCGAACAGCACGGTGTCGTCGAGCAGCACTTCCGAATCGCTGGCGAGCAGATACATCGGCGGAAAACCGCGGCAGTCGGCATACAGCGGCGACAGTTCCGGATCGGACGCGTCGTGGCCGCCGGCATACAGTTCGTCGACGCGCTGCAGCGACGCGATCGGCAGGATCGGATCGCTTTTCATCCGCAGCGTGCGCGACGGCGGCGCGTGCACGCGGCCCATTTCGGTCGCCGGCGACACCGGGATCGCGCAGGCCGGCATCGGCCAGCCGTTCTTGCGGATGCGCTGCAAAAGACCGAGCACGAGATTGCCGCCGGCCGATTCGCCGGCGAGCACGATGCGCGGCGCGGCGAAGCCGAGATCGAGCAGCGCCTTGTACGCACGCTCGCAGTCGTCGAGCGCGGCCGG
>DASSVA010000142.1:0-17040 GCA_035706385.1 Solimonas sp.
TTGCTGCGCTCCTCGCTGCCGAGCGCGACGTACAGCGCCGTTCCCGGCGGGACCGTCGCCGGCTCGCGCATCAGCCAGGAACGGCTGATGCCGACACCGGGGCTGACGGCAATGCAGCGGCGAAATGGCGTGTCGGCCTGATACATCGCGTAGCCGACGAAAGCGCCGGCCGCCGAATGGCCGAGGATGCCGATGTCGCCATCGGCGACCGGCAGCTTGCGCAGCAACTGCGGCAGCAGTTCGTCGACGAGGAAGCGATACAGCTTCGGTGCCTGGCCGAGCACCTGCCGCGCATCCTTGCCGCGCGTCGCATACAGACCCAGCATGATGCGGCCGAGGTCGTCGTCGAGCGCGTCGTCGCCATGCGGCGGGAACAGTTCCTCGAAACGGCGGAACGCGAATTCGGTGTGGCCTTCGATGCGCGGCGTGCCGATGCCGACGATGATGACTTCCGCCGTCTCGCCGGCACGTGCAAGCCGTGCCGCGGTTTCGGCGACGATCGACAGCTCGATGTTGGCGTCGAGCACGAACAGCAGCGGGTAGCGCCGCGTGCTGCCGGCCTGCCAGCCGTCGGGCAGCGTGACGAAGACTTCGTAGTCGCGGCCCATCGCCTGCGAGTGCACGACATGCGGGCTGTCGGAGCGCGGCAACGGTCTGGCGAGCGCGCCGAACAGCGGCTTCAGCATCAGCAGCGCGCGGCTGATCCACGGCCTGCGCAGCGGCGTCACCGGCGCACCGTAGACGCGGCCGGTCGCGTAGATCGCGAACAGGCCCGACGTCAGCGCCGGAATCAGCGCACCTTGCGCGCTCAGCGCCGGATATCGATCGGTGGAGACCTGCAGCTGCCCGCCGAAGCGCTCGACGATCTCGTCGCCGAGACGTGACAGCGCGTCCTGCGCATCGGGCGCGACGAGCACGAGATGGCGGCGGCCGGCGCCGCTGGCCCCCGGCGTGCGTTGCAACTGCGCGCGCATCACGTCGGCATCCGGCGCGGCGATGACGAAATGCGCGATGCCGTCGATACCGTTCCACAAGGCGGGCAGCGCAGCGCGGCCCTGCGTGGCGAGGTCGCAGAGCATCGTGCGGCCTTCGGCGACGCGGTAACGCGCGCGGCAGGCCGGCAGGATTTTTCCGGCGATTTGCCCGGCGAGCGTCTGCGCATCGTCCTGCGGGGCTGCGCGCAGCGCGACGACGATGACATTTTCGATTTCGCCGGTGCTCGCCATCAGCCGCGCGATCTCGGCGGACGCACCGAAACAGTCCCCCGGATCGAGGACCAGCACCAGCGGGAAACGCGCGCGCGACTTCTTCTGATAGGTCTCCGGCAGCGCGATCCTCAATGACGTGCCGGCGTCGAGAGTGACGGTTTCGATGCCGTCGAGACGCGCGGCGGCGGCGCGGCGGTTGATCGCCGGCACGGCATCCGCCGTCCCGGTTGCGACCGTGCTGATCTCCGCCTCGTCCATCGGTTCTCCTCGCGTCATCGCAAACATATTTGTGGCGTCTATTTATACATAATGTATAGTTGTATATCATGTACACTCGGCGCCTGCAACAGCACCGGACCAACGTTCCATGAAAGCGGCCAAACGGGCGCGCAGCCCGCGCCTGACGCGTGAGCAGCAGCGTCAGCAGAAGACCGAGGCGATCCTCGAAGGCGCCTGGGTCACGTACTGCAAGAAAGGTTACGAAGGCGTCACGCTCGACGAAGTCGCCGAATACGCCGGCGTGTCGCGCATGCCGGTGTACTGGCTGTTCGGCGACAAGCAGAACCTGTTCCTCGAACTGTGGAAGCGCAGCATCGACGGGATCGTCGACCGGCTCGAACTCGGCACGCGTGCCGGTCGGCCGCTGCGCGAGAACCTGAAGAATCTCGCGCGCCTGATCGTGGCCGGCGTGACCAATGACGCGCCGCGGCAGGCGGAAGGTCTGTTTTTCGTCGTGCAGACCATCGCGCTGAGCCGGCCCGACATCGCCGAAAAGCTCGACGCAATCTCGGCCGGCGTGCTCGAGATCACGACGCAGTTCGTGCGCACGTCGACGCTTGCCAGGGGTGAACAGCTGCGCGGCGAACCGGGCATGATCGCCGCGCATCTGATCGCGATGATCAACGGCATGTCGACGGTGCAGTTCCAGACGCACCGGCGCTTCACGAACGTCGAGGACCTGACCGCGATTTTCCATGCGATCGCGCTCAAGTCACCTTGATGGCGAGTCGAAGTTCGAATGTCTGAAAGCGAGCGGCAGGCACGTCGGGATGCTTCGCGAGCGGCGCCGATGAACGTCGGCGGAGCGCCGCCGCTGCGCAGCCCGGCGAACGCCGGCCTGACGATGCGCACGGTCGATGGTCACGTCGTCGAGTGGCCTCGCTACAGCCGCGCGCCGACGCGGCGCATCTGCCACATCGGTGTCGGGGCGTTCCACCGCGCGCATCAGGCTTTCGTGCTGCATCGCCTGTTGCAGACCGGCGACGCCGAAGGCTGGGGTATCTGCGGCATCGGCTTGCGTGCGGCCGATCGCCCTTTGCATGCCGCGTTGCGGCGTCAGGACGGTTGCTATTCGTTATGGGAACTCGACGGCAGCCGGCGGCGCGTGACGGTGGTCGGAGCGATCACCGATCACATCGATGCATCGCTCGACGTCGAGCCGGCGCTGCGCGTACTCGCCGACGCGGCGACGGCGATCGTCTCGCTGACCGTCACCGAAGCCGGCTACTGTCTGCGCGCCGACGGCACGCTCGACACGGCGCATCCGGATATCGTCCACGATCTCGCCGATCCACAGGCACCGCGCAGTGCGCCGGCCTTGCTGGTGCTGGCCTGCGCGCGCCGTCGTGCCGCGGCATTGCCGGGCTTCACCGCGATGTCGTGCGACAACCTGCTCGCCAACGGCGAGCGGCTGAAAGCTGCCGTCTGCGGTTTCGCGCGCAGCTTCGATGCGAGTCTCGCGGCGTGGATCGAGACGCACGTCAGCTTCCCGTGTTCGATGGTCGACCGCATCACGCCGGTGACGACGCCCGAGCGCCGCGATGCGCTGTGCGCGGCCTGGGGCGTCGCCGACGAAGTGCCGGTGATCTGCGAGCCGTGGTTGCAGTGGATCATCGAGGATCGCTTCGTCGCCGGCCGCCCGCCGTTCGAGAAAGCCGGCGCACGGTTCTCCGACGCCGTGCCGCGCTACGAGACGATGAAGGTCGGACTGCTCAACGGCGGTCATTCGGCGATTGCGCACGCCGGCCTGCTGCTCCGTCATTCACGCGTGCACGACGCCGTCGCCGATCCGCTGATCGCCGACTGGCTCGCGGCGTATCAGCGTGAAGTCGCGGACGTACTGGACGCGCCACCGGGTGTCGATCTGGCCGACTATTGCCGCCAGCTCGCACGGCGTTTCGCCAATCCGGCGATCGACGATCGCCTGCAGCGGCTCGCGCAGGACACGCGCGAGAAATTCCGTCAGGTGCTGCTGCCGCCGCTGCGCCTGCGGCTGGCCGCCGGATTGGGCATCGACGCGCTCGCGACCGCGGTCGCGCTGTGGATCGCGTATCTGGCGGAACTCGCGGTCGACGCGGCGGCGCGCGAGGCTTATCAGGATGTCGATCGCGATGCGCTGATCGCGATCGGCGCGGCGGCGCACCAGGGCGCGACGAGCGCCGCTTTCGTCGATGCGGTACTGCCGTTGCCCGATGCTGAAGCGCTCGTGCTCGCGCGCGCCGTCGATGCGGCGCTGCACGAACTGCGCGCGGGCGATATCGCCGCGCTGCTGCGTGGCGTCGCGGCGGCGCGATGATTGCCGGCCTCGACGCACGCGATGCGGCGCAGCGTTGCGTCTAGCGCTGGCGTGATGCGCCGGGCAACAGATCGCGGCGCAGCCAGATCAGCGCGGCGCTGCACAGCCACACGCCGCAGGCGAGCATGAACAGCTCGCCGCCGTCCTTGTTGCCGTCGGCGTTGACGACCTGCACGCCGAGCGGCGTGAACAGGTGAAAGAAGATCGCGCCGCTGATGATGCCGAGCCCGAGCACGGCGCCGAGCAGTTGCGCGATCCGCCAGCGGGCGACGAACGTGCCGGCGAGCAGCAGCAGCGACGCGAGCAGTTCGAAGCTGCCGATCACGTGCGCGCTGAAGATGCCGCCGGGCGCGAACAGGCCGGGGAAACCGAGACTGGCGGCCCAGGGATCGAGCCGGGTCTGGAAGATGTAGACCGTCTCCGGCGAATTCGCGAACTTGAAGAACAGCGACTGCACGAACACGAAAATCACGTACAGCGACAACGCGGCATGCAGGTGACGCCGGACGACGTTCATCGTCTTCTCCCTATTTGCTCAGGGCCGGCCAGTTGCGGTCGGCTTTTTCGATGTAGCGCGCGCGGTCGGCGTTCCATTTCTTCTGGATGTCTTTCGAGTAGTTCAGATACAGCTTGCCGTCGAGCACGGTGAACGCCTCGGGATCGATGTCGACCAGCCGCTTGTCGGCGACGGCGTACGCGCAGTAACCGCCGTATTGCGGCGCATAGCGCGCGGGGTCGGCCTGGAACGCTTTCAGGTGCTCGGCGCTCGCGAACTGCCACTTCGCGCCTTGCCATTCGTGGCGAAAGCCGGACTTGCCTTTCACCGCCGCGTGATCGGTCTGGTAGGCGACGACATCGTAGCCGTCGACCGCGAGATGGCCGAAGGTCGTGGTGTTGAGCGGCGCGGCATGCGCGGCGCCGCAGAATGCGGCCACGACGAAACCGAGGCCGGCGAGACGAAGAAGGCGCTGCAGCATGATCGGATTCCGGACGAGGGGACCACCGTCATCGTAAACCTCGCCGTGACGGCCGCCAGCGCCGACGCGCCGCGATTCATGCCCGTCCGTTCAATCCCAGTGGCGGCCGCGCCGCAGGTCGGCGCGGAAACGGCGCAACAGCTCGAACGGGCCGGTCACTTCGGCGCCGCGCGCCGCGTTGGCGGCGCCGATCTCGAACGCGAGCCGCCACTGGCGGAACATCGAACGGTAGCCGACGAGCAGCGGCGTGCCCGGATGGTAGATGTGCGCGGCCTCGGCGGTGACGCCGTTGACTTCGAGGATGCGCAGATCGCGGCCGGCGCCGAGCGCGTCGGCGTTCGGACAACGCAGGTCGAGCCGGCCGAAATGAAAGCCCGGAATTGCCTCGAACACGCGGCCGACGGCGGCCGTCAGTTTCGCGGTCGCGAGCGGCGATGCGTCGAGAAACAGCGAGCCGCGGCAATGCGCGCCGATCTCGACGAGCGCGACCGTTTCGCCGGCCGCCGGAATCTCGTGCAGGCGCGCGGCGAAGCGTTGCCACAGCAGCGGTGCGATCAGCCGCGCGCGCGCATCGTCCGCGATCAGTCCGGCGAGCGTGCGCCGGCCGTCGCCGGTGACGCTCGGAAAGCATTTCTGCGTGATCGAATAGATCGTCGGCCGGCCGTCGCGCGGCCGGCGATAGACGAAGATGCCGAACTCGTCGCCGCCGACGTAGCGCTGCACGAGCACATCGCCTTTCGCGCGCGACAGGTAGCCGGTCAGCGCCGTTTCGTCGCGGATCACCGCGACGCCGCGACCGCGCGAACCGATGTCGGGCTTGAGCACGACCGGATAACCGCCGTCGGCGGCGAAGCGGCGCGCGCTGGCGATGCGCATCGCCAGCGGCTGCGCGGCATCGAGCCGCTCGAACGGCGCGACCAGATCGTCGGCGCGTGCCATCAGCGCCGCCAGCGCGACGGCCTTGCTTTCGCCGACCACGCCGCCCGATTCGAACGCCGGATTGCTGGCGGTGAACACGGTCGGCCGGCGCAAGCGCAACCCGAGCCAGACGATGTAGACGACGATCGGGATGTAGAACAGCCACGCCGGCCAGAATTCCCAGCGGCGCAGGCGGTTCCAGCGGATCGACAGGCGCTCGCCGAGCGGCGCGCGATACGGCTGCGCCGTCAGATCGATCGCCTGGTTCACGTCGTCCACTGCAGCTTTTCGTGGCGGACCGTTTCCGGCGCCTTGCCGAACTCGGCCGGCAGATGCAGTCCGCTCGCCGCGGCGAGCGGACGGATGATCGCGTAATGATGGATCGCGTGGCTGGCGACGAAATTCAGTTCGCGCGCCAGCGTCGACGGACTCAGATGGAACTCGGCGCCGTCGATGCCGATCGAGAAGCCGACCGACACCGCTTCGTCGGCACGATGCGTCTGCAACGCGTGCAGCGCATCGACGATCGCATCGAGCCGCCGCGCCGCGACGACCGGCGACTGCTCGATCTCGCGATCGCGCGCACGATGGTCGTAGTCGACGAGCTCGCCCACGCGACGGCTCAGCAGCGCCTCGTAGTGTTCGATGATGTGCCGCAGGTGCGGCCCGACCTGCGTGCGGAACGTGTCGGCACGTTCGAAATAGTGTCGCGCCAGCTGCCGGGCCTGGCCGACGACCGCGACGTTGAACGCGATCAGGTCAGCGAAGGAGGGGCGCGACTTCATCGTCGACCTCCAGCGCATCCGTCTCCGTCTCCGTCTCCGGCGCCGCGTCGACGGCCTGCGCATGGCGCAGCAGCAGCAACGGGTAGACGACGCAGAACGATACCGTCGGAATGAAGCCGGGCGCGAGCGTCAGCAGGATATGCGGCGTGCCGATCAGCGTATGCACGCCGATCAGCAGCGCGTAGGTGAACGCCATCGAACCGCAGAACGCGATCGCCGCGCCGTGGCGTGGCCGGCGGGCGATGCGGAACAGGCGATTCATGATCGCGACGCCGGCCAGCGTCAGACCGCTGCTCATCAGAAAATGGATGAAGGCGATGCGCAGTGCCGCATGCGCGCCGGCGCTCCAGTTCGCAAAACCTGCCCAGCTTCCGTAACAGGCGCCGCCGAGGACGGCCCCGAGCGGGCTGTCCATCAGTCTGCGCAGGCGATCGAACATAGGCGCAACCGTGTCATCGAACGAATTCGCGAGATGCTCGCAGCAACCGATGTCTGCGCGCTGAACATCAGCTTACGCGCCGGCGCTGCGCGGCGGCAGCACCGTGCGCCGTCCGTGTCATTGCCGATCGTCCACGCCATCGGCGGTGGTCGCGGCGATCAGCGCGCGCAGCGCGGCGACGACGTACTCGGGATGCTCCCACAGCAGCAGATGGCCGGCATGCGGATAGCGCCAGATCCGGTGCGGCGTGTGCGCCAGTTCGCGTTCGAGAAAATCCGCGGTGCGCGGATCGACCAGGCCGTCGTCTTCGCCCTGCACGACGTAGACCGGCATCCGCAGGCCGGCCCAGCCGGGCTCGATCTCGCGCAACTGCGCCTGCAGCGGCATCAGCTCGCGATTCGAATCGAGCAATACCTGCGGCAACAGCCATTGCACGATGCGCCAGGTCGCGAACCGCTGATACCAGCGCGGCGCCTCGTACTGCGGCGCGACCGACGGCGCGAGCAGCAGCAGGCCGCGCACGAGTTGCGGATTGTCCATCGCCAGCTTGGCGGCGATCGCGCCGCCGAGCGAATGGCCGACGACGATCGCCGGTGCGCCTTCGCCGCGCAGCAGCGGCGCGAGGCGGCGCGCCTGCTCGGCGAGGTCGGCGACCACGACATGCGGTTCGGACCCGCCGTAGCCGGGACGATCCGGCGTCAGCAGCGGACCGTAAGCCTGCAGCTCGGGACGTTTCATGTACTCGGCGAATCCCTGCCATTCGCCGGGCGAGCCGTGCAGGAACACGATGCGCGGCGAACCGGCGCGGTCGAGCTCGGCATAGCGCAAGGTGTGGCCGGCGACGCGTTCGATCTTCAGCTGCGGTTGCGGTGGCTCCGGAAACAATTGCGCGAGCGGGCCCTGCGGATACGGCGGCGCGAAGCAGCCGGCGAACAGCGGCAGCAGTGCCGCGAGCAGCGCGCCGGACCGGCCGAAACGGTCCGCACGCAGCCGGGCACGACGAGGGTCGGTCATTTCTGGCGGTCTTTGCCGGCGGGCGGGATGCGCCACAGTGTAGCGGCGCCGCGCGGCGGCGGAGCGAGCATGCCGGCCGGTCGCGCGGGCATATCGGCGGCCGCGGAATGCGGCATGATGTGCGCCATGCCGGCGCACGAGCGGCATGACACAAGAAGAACTCGCGTATGGATACGTCGCCTGGAATCCCCCCAGCCGGGAAGTCGAATCCGCCGATCACGATCGGCCTGCCGCGCGCGCGCGGCCTCGCCTGGGCGGCGTCGCTGTTCGACGCGGCGACCGGGCTGAGCGAACTCGAACAGCATTACCGCGCCCGGCCGCGCGCGCTCGAACCGCCGGCGTTCGTGCGTTACGCGCTCGACGCGCTGCAGATCGACTACCGCATCACCGCCGGCGCGCTCGACGACATTCCGGCGAGCGGTCCCTTGCTGATCGTCGCCAACCATCCGTACGGCGCGGCCGAGGGTCTGGCGCTCGCCGACCTGGTCCTGCGCCGCCGGACCGACGTCCGCCTGCTCGCCAACACGCTGCTGCGCACGCTGCCGGAACTCGCGCCGCTGGTGGTGCCGGTCGACGTGTTCAAGAGCGGCGTCAACGGCGCGAGCATCCGCTCGGCGATCCGCCATCTGCACGGCGGCGGCGCGCTGATCGTGTTTCCGGCCGGCGAAGTCAGCCGTGTCGACTGGCAGGCGCGCCAGATCAGCGATCCGCCGTGGTCGCCGACCGTCGCGCTGCTCGCGCGCCGCAGCGGCGCGCGCGTGCTGCCGCTGTTCGTCGAAGGCCGGCCGCGGCTGCGTTCGCTGGCGGCGGGTACGCTCAATGCGCGCTTGCGCACGATGCTGCTGGCGCGCGACCTGCTCGCGCTGCGCGGCCGGATCATCGGTCTGCGCATCGGCAACAGCATCGAGCCGCGCGAGCTGGCGCGCATTGCCGAGCCGGCGCAAACCGATTTCCTGCGCGTGCTGACGTATTCGCTCGGCACCGATCGCCGCGAGGCGAACGAAATCCGTCCGCGCGCGCTGCTGCCGCTGGCGCCGCGCGGCGACGCGCAGACGCTCGCCGACGAAGTGGCGAATCTCTCGTCGCACCGGCTGCTCGAGGCCGGCGAGTTCGAACTGTATCTGGCGCCGGCCGCGAAGATGCCGCGCCTGCTCGACGAGATCGGCCGCCTGCGCGAGGAAAGTTTCCGCCTGCTGCAGGAAGGCAGCGGCCTGGCGCGCGATCTCGACCGCTTCGATCCGCATTACGAGCATCTGTTCCTCTGGCATCCGCGCACGCGCGAGATCGTCGGCGCGTACCGCTTCGGCTTCACCGACGCGATCGTCGCGCGGCACGGCGTCGACGGCCTCTACACGCGCACGCTGTTCCGCTACGACGCGCGCCTGCTCGCGCAGACCGGCCCGGCGATCGAACTCGGCCGCTCGTTCGTCGCGCCGGCATGGCAGAAAAGCTTCCAGCCGCTGCGCCTGCTGTGGGGCGGGATCGCCGCGGTGCTCGCGCGCCGGCCGCAGATCCGTTATCTGTTCGGGCCGGTCAGCATCAGCCCGAGTTACAGCGTCGAAGCGCGGCGCCTGATCGCCGAGACGCTCAGCGTCCATCACGCCGATCGCGCGCTCGCCGAGCTGATCGAGCCGCTGCATCCGCTGCCGGAACGGCGCCAGGCGGCGGCGCATCGCAACGTGATCTCGGCGCTCGCCGATCCGCGCCTGCTGTCGCGCGTCATCTCGCGGATCGGCAACGGCCCCGGTCTGCCGGTGCTGCTGCGTCACTATCTCGAATTGAACGGCCGCTTCGCCGGCTTCAATGTCGACGACAGTTTCGGCGGCACGCTCGACGGCCTGGTGTTCGTCCGCGTCGCCGGCATTCCGCCGCGCACGCTCGAACACTTCATGGGCGTCGGCGCCGCGCGCACGCCGGACTGAAGCGCTGCGACGACAATCGGTGCTGGCGCCTCGGCGCTTGTCGGGTCGCCGCCGGCCGACGACAGTGACGCAAACATCCGCAAGGAGCGAACATGACCGCCGATCGTGTGCGGCTGCGGGATCTGCTGCGCGGCGTGGTGTCGACGCTGCCGGACTTCGTGACGACGCAGCGTGGCCTGTGGAACCTGATCCGCTACAAGCCGGAGACGATGCTGTCGATCGGCCAGCGCTTCGCGGACCTTGCGGCTACGCAGCCGCAGGCGCCGGCGCTGCGTTTCGAAGGCCGCAGCTGGTCGTATGCGGAGCTCAATATCTGGGCGAACCGCATCGCGCATGCGCTCGCCGCGCGCGGCATCGGCCGCGGCGACGCGGTCGCATTGCTGTTCGAGAACCGCCCCGAGGCGCTGGTCTGCGCGCTGGCGGTGGTCAAGCTCGGTGCGATCGCGGCGATGCTCAATCCGCAGCAGCGCGGCGAACTGCTCGCGCACAGCATCGGCCTGGTCGATGCGCGCGCGCTGATCGTCGGCGAGGAATGTCGCGCGGCGCTCGAAACCACCGGCTACCGGCCGTCGTCGTCGCCGGATCTGGTCCGTTACTGGGACGGTGACGGCGCCGCGCCGCAAGGTTATCTCGACCTGCGCGCCGACAGCCGCGCCGCGAGCGCGGACAATCCGCCGCAGACCGCGCAGGTGCAGTTGCGCGATCCGTGCTTCTACATCTTCACGTCCGGCACCACCGGGCTGCCGAAGGCGTCGCGGATGACGCATTACCGCTGGATGCGCAGCCTCGCCGGCGTCGGCCAGCTTGCGGTGCGGATGCGCCGCGACGACGTGCTGTATTGCCCGCTGCCGCTCTATCACAACAACGCGCTGACGGTGTCGTGGAGCGCGACGCTCGGCGCCGGCTGCACGCTCGCGCTCGGCCGCAAGTTCAGCGCATCGCGTTTCTGGGACGAGATCCGCAGCGTCGACGCGACGGCGTTCTGCTACATCGGCGAGCTGTGCCGTTATCTTTTGAACCAGCCGCCGACGCCGGGCGATCGCCAGCATCGCGTGCGGCTGGTGATCGGCAACGGTCTGCGCGCCGAGCTCTGGGACGATTTCCAACAGCGTTTTGGCATCGCGCGGATCTGCGAGTTCTACGGCGCGTCGGAGGCGAATCTGGCGTTCGTCAACGGCTTCGGCCTCGCGCGCACCGCCGGCTTCTGTCCGATGCCGTTCGCGATCGTCGAGTTCGACGCCGTCACCGAAGCGCCGAAGCGCGATGCCGCCGGCTTCATGACGCGCGTCGCCAAAGGCGGCGTCGGCCTGTTGATCACCGAGGTCACCGAGCGTGCGCCGTTCGACGGCTACACCGACGCCAAGGCCAGCGACGCCAAGCTGTTGCGCAACGTCTTCAAGACCGGCGACTGCTGGTTCAACAGCGGCGATCTGGTGCGCGACCAGGGTTTTGCGCATATCCAGTTCGTCGATCGCGTCGGCGACACCTTCCGCTGGAAGGGCGAGAACGTCGCGACCACCGAGATCGAAGGCGTGCTCAACCAGTTTGCCGGCGTCGCCGAAGCGGTCGTCTACGGCGTGCAGGTGCCGAATGCCGACGGCCGCGCCGGCATGGCGGCGCTGACGCTGTCGGCCGCGTTCGACGGCGCGGCGCTCGCGCGGCATCTGTGCGACAAGCTGCCCGCATATGCCGTGCCGCTGTTCGTCCGCCTGCGCACCGCGCAGGAGACGACGGCGACGTTCAAGTTCCGCAAGCTGGAACTCAAGCAGCAGGGTTTCGATCCGGCGCAGGTCGACGAGCCGCTGTTCGTGCTGCGCGACCGTTCGCGCGGTTACGAACCGCTCGACGCGGCGCTGTTCGCGGCGATCGGCAGCGGCGCGCTGCGGCTCTGAGCCGGCGCGCCGGCATTGACCCGAGCGCCGAATTTGCGCGCCGCGCAGCCAAGGCGACGACCGCGACGGTGATGCGATCCTGCGGACCGCGAGGGGGTTTCGGAAACAGTCATGAATGTCGATATCAAGATCGAACGCAGCGTCGAGGTCGACGCGCCGTTCAAGAACGTCGTGCCGCTGCTCGAGGATCTCGAAGGCACGATCAAGCGCTTCCCGAAGCTGCGCAAGCTGACGAAACTCGGCAACAACGCGTATCTGTGGGAAATGTCGGTGATCGGTTCCAAGGTCGCCAACATCGCGCACGAGGTCAGCTACGGCGCGAAATACAGCATCGACGCCAGGCGCGGCGAGCTGAGCTGGCAGCCGATCGCCGATCGCGGCAACGCGACGATCGAGGGCCGCTTCAAGCTGCTCGACGAAGGCGACAAGACCCGGCTGATCTTCAATGTGCGCGGCAAGCTGCGCGACGTGCCGGTGCCGCTGATGTATCGGCTGCTGGCGCCACCGTTCATCCAGGGCAAGTTCACGCGCCTGGTCGACATCTTTCTCGAATCGACGCGCGACGCCGTGCTGAGCGCGCCGAAGAAACGCTGAATCCCTTTCTTCACCGGAGGACGCCATGAGCGTCGTCAATCGCGTCATGGGACTGGGCCTGCGCGCGATCAATCGCGTCGCCGGCGCCCCGCTGCTCGACCGCCTGCGTCTGCGCCGGCCGGCCGAACAGGCGCTGTATCACGGCGCGCGCATCGGCTTTCGCAGCGCGGCCGCCGCGGCGCGCGGCTTCAAGGCGACGCAGAAGCTGGTGCAGCCGGCGCGTCCGGCGCGCGCCGGCGGCGAGGGATTGTTCGATCTGATGCCGAGCGACGAGCAGCAGATGCTGCAGGACGCCGCGCGCCGCTTCGCCGCCGACGAACTGCGGCCCGCCGCCGCCGCCGCCGATGCCGCGTGCGCGGCCGAGCCGGCGCTGCTCGCCGGCGCCGCCGAACTCGGGCTCGGCGTGATGAACATTCCCGAAGCGCTCGGCGGTGCCGGCAACGAGCGTTCGGCGGTCACCAACACCTTGGTCGCCGAGGCGCTCGCGCATGGCGACATGGGGCTCGCGCTGGCCTGCCTCGCGCCGTCGGCGGTCAGCAACGCGCTGGTGCTGTGGGGCGACGAATCGCAGCAGGCGCAGTACCTGCCGGCGTTCGTCGCCGAACATGCGCCGGTCGCGGCGCTTGCCGTTCACGAGCCGCAAGCGCTGTTCGATCCGTTCGCGTTGCGCACGACGGCCAGCCGCATCGATGGCGGTTACGTGCTGTCGGGCGTCAAGTCGCTGGTGCCGCGCGCGCGCGCCGCCGAGCTGTTCGTCGTCGCCGCGCAGCTCGACGGCCGGCCGGCGCTGTTCATCGTCGAATCGTCGAACGCCGGGCTGGGCATCGAGGCCGAACCGGCGATGGGCTTGCGCGCCGCCGAAACCGCGCGGCTGCATCTGACGAACGTGAAGCTGCCGGCATCGGCACGGCTCGGCGCCGACGAAACCGCGTATCGCGACTGCATCGCCCTGGCGCGGATCGCCTGGAGCGCGCTTGCCGTCGGCACCGCGCAGGCCGCGCTCGATTACCTGATTCCATACGTCAACGAACGCATCGCGTTCGGCGAGCCGATCAGTCATCGCCAGGCAGTCGCGTTCGCGATCGCCGACATCAGCATCGAGCTCGAAGGTCTGCGACTGACGACCTGGCGCGCCGCGAGTCGCGCCGACCGTGGCACGAGCTTCGCGCGCGAAGCGGCGCTCGCGCGGCGGCTCGCCGCCGACAAGGGCGCGCGAATCGGCAGCGAGGCGGTGCAGCTGCTCGGCGGTCACGGCTTCGTCAAGGAGCATCCGGTCGAACGCTGGTATCGCGATCTGCGCGCCGCCGGCTTCGTCGAAGGCGTGGTGCTGGTGTGAGGACGCGCGCATGATCCATCTCGAAACCCCGAACAAGTTCCGCGGCCTCGTCGATCAGGCGCAGCAGGTCGCGCGCGAGATCTTCCGGCCGAATTCGCGGCGCTACGATCGCACCGAACACGCGTATCCGAAAGAACTCGACATGCTCGGCGCGCTGCTCGACGGCATGAACGCGAGCGGCGTCGGTGGCGCCGGCGCAGCCGGCGTGCGACGCGATGCAACGCAGGACGACGGCAATCGCAACGGCACGAACCTGTCGACCGCACTCGGCACGATGGAACTGTGCTGGGGCGACGTCGGCTTTCTGCTGTCGATGCCGCGCCAGGGACTCGGCAACGCGGCGATCGCCTCGGTCGCCAGTGAAGAGCAGCTCGCGCGCTTCGCCGGGCGCTGGGCGGCGATGGCGATCACCGAACCGCATTGCGGTTCGGATTCGGCGGCGATCCGCACGACGGCGAAGCTCGACGGCGATCACTACGTGCTGAACGGCGACAAGATCTTCGTCACCGCCGGCGACCGCGCCGAGCTGGTCGTCGTCTGGGCGACGCTCGACCGCAACGTCGGCCGCGCGGCGATCAAGTCATTCGTCGTCGAGAAGGGCACGCCGGGTTTCGAGCTGGTGCGCCTCGAACACAAGCTCGGCATTCGTGCGTCGGACACCGCGCAATTCGCGTTGCGCGACTGCCGCGTGCCGAAAGAAAACCTGCTCGGCGAGCCGACGATCAACGTCGAGAAAGGTTTTGCCGGCGTGATGCAGACCTTCGACAACACGCGACCGCTGGTCGCGGCGATGGCGGTCGGCCTGGCGCGCGCGTGCATCGAGGAAACGCAGCGTCTGCTCGGCGAAGCCGGCGTCGTGGTCGATTACGACCGCCCGGCGGCGGTGCAGCCGGCGGCGGCGGCCGAGCTGCTGAAGCTGGAAGCCGATTATGAGGCGGCGTGGCTGCTGACCTTGCAGGCGGCGTGGATGGCCGACAACCGCAAACCGAATTCGCTGCAGGCGAGCCAGGCCAAGGCCAAGGCCGGGCGCGCCTGCGTCGACATCGCGCTGAAATGCGTCGAGCTGTGCGGCAGTCTCGGCTACGGCGAAAGCGAACTGCTCGAAAAATGGGCGCGCGACGCCAAGATCCTCGACATCTTCGAAGGCACGCAGCAGATCCAGTTGCTGATCATCGCGCGGCGTCTGCTCGGCAAGAGTTCGGCCGAGCTGAAGTAAGATCGCCTTTCAATCCTTGCCGGGTACCGTCATGCAACGGGAATTCGCCGACCGCGTCCGCGTCACGATCGCCGACGGCATCGCGCAGGTGACGATGATCCGCGCCGAGCGTCACAACGGCATGGATTTTCCGATGCTGAAGGCGATGCTCGCCGCGCAAAAGGCGCTGCGCGGCCGTCGCGACGTGCGCTGCGCGATCGTGCACGGCGACGGGCCGTCGTTCTGCGCCGGCCTCGATTTCAAGTCGGTGATGGCGAATCCGCGGCAGGCGTTCGTGCTGTACCTGAAGCTGTGGTCGCCGTTCATCAACGTGTTCCAGCGCTTCAGTCTCGGCTGGCGCCGGCTGCCGTTTCCGGTGATCGCCGCGGTGCACGGCAATTGCTTCGGCGCCGGCATGCAGCTCGCGCTCGGTGCCGACATCCGCATCGCCCGCAGCGACGCGCAGCTGTCGATCATGGAAAGCAAATGGGGCCTGATTCCCGACATGGGCGGCACGGTCTTGTTGCGCGAACTGGTGCCGATCGACGTCGCCAAGGAACTGACGATGACCAGTCGCATCTTCAGCGGCGGCGATGCGCAGGCGCTGGGACTGGTCACGCATCTGGCCGACGATCCGCTGCAGGCGGCGCGCGCGCTGGCGGCGGAAATCGCGACGCGCTCGCCGGATGCCGTCGCCGCCGGCAAGTTCCTGCTGCAGCGCAGCTGGATGCGCGGCGAGCACGGCGCGCTGGCGCTGGAGCGCGGCTATCAGCGCCGCATCATCAACCGGCGCAACCAGAAGATTTCGGTCGCGCGCAACCAGCGCAAGGCGGACACGCCGTTCGCCGCACGTCGCGTCGATCGCTAGCTTCGGGCCCGCCGTCCGAGGTCCGCGACCGTCGCCGGGCAAATCGCAGTGCGTTCCCGGAATCCCCCCGGGCTAGCCGTCGCGCGCGAGAACGCGGGATAATGCGCGCTTCCGGCCGCGACGTGGCGCCGGGCGGCAATGCGGCCGCGCAGACAAACCCGCACGGACGAAGCGGGTCCGCACCCCCAACACGACAGGAACCATGACCAACACCACAACGAAAGCCGACGTGCTGATCGTCGGCGCGGGGCAGGCAGGCGGCGACGTGGCGTCGGCGCTGCGCCAGCAGGGCTACAGCGGCCGCATCGTGCTGATCGGCGAAGAGCCGTACGTGCCGTACCGGCGGCCGCCGCTGTCGAAGACCTTCCTGTCCGGCGAGGCGACGCTGGAATCGCTGTTCATCAAGCCGCAGGCGACGTTCGACAAGCACAATATCGAATGCCTGTTCGGCACCGGTGTCGAATCGATCGACCGCGAGACCCGTACCGCGCGCCTGTACGACGGCACGACGATGGAATACGGCAAGCTGGTGCTGGCGACCGGCGGCCGGCCGCGGCGGCTGTCGCTGCCGGGCGCCGACCATCCGAACGTGCACTACGTGCGCACGATCGCCGACATCCTGCGGCTCAAGGAACAGTTCGCGGCCGGCAAACGCCTGGTGATCATCGGCGGCGGCTACATTGGTCTCGAAGCCGCGTCGGTCGGCATCAAGAAGGGTCTGAAGGTGACGGTCGTCGAAGCGCTGCCGCGGGTGCTGGCGCGCGTCACCGCACCGGAGATTTCGGCGTTCTACGAACGCGTGCACCGCAGTCGCGGTGTCGACGTCAAGACCGGCGTCGGCGTGCATGCGTTCGAAGGCGA
Source organism: Solimonas sp. (assembly GCA_035706385.1). Classification (GTDB taxonomy): domain Bacteria; phylum Pseudomonadota; class Gammaproteobacteria; order Nevskiales; family Nevskiaceae; genus Solimonas. The sequence goes on from DASSVA010000142.1 coordinate 16,585, forward strand.
CGCGCTGGTCGACGCCGTGGTGCTGGCCGACGGCACGCGCATCGAATCCGATATCGTCATCGCCGGCATCGGCCTGATCCCGAACACGGAAATCGCCGAAGCCGCCGGCCTGACGATCTCCAACGGCATCGTCGTCGACCTGCATACGCAGACTGCCGATCCCGACATCTACGCGATCGGCGATTGCGCGCAGAGCGAGAATGCGTTTTTCGGTCGCAGCATGCGGCTCGAATCGGTGCCCAACGCGATCGAGCAGGCGCGTGTCGCCGCCGCCGCGATCATCGGCAAGCCGGTGCCATACAACGCGGTGCCGTGGTTCTGGTCGGACCAGTACGATCTCAAGCTGCAGATGGTCGGGCTGTCGCAGGGCTTTGATCAGATCGTCATCCGCGGCGACATCAACGGCGAATCGTTCTCGGCGTTCTATCTGAAGGACGGCATCGTCATTTCCGCCGA
>DASSVA010000143.1:0-7750 GCA_035706385.1 Solimonas sp.
GATCATCAGCGATTTCGCCGATCCGGCCGCGCTCGGCGACGCGCTCGCCGTCGACGATGTCTACTGCTGTCTCGGCACGACGCTGCGCCGCGCCGGCTCGAAAGCCGCGTTCGCCGACGTCGACGAACGGATGGTCGTCGATCTGGCGCGCACGACGCACGCGGCCGGCGCGCGGCAGTTCCTCGTGATCTCGGCGGTCGGCGCCAGCGAGCACGCACTGGCGTTCTATTCGCGCGTCAAGGGCCGCATGGAAAAGGCGGTCGCAGCGCTCGATTTCGACGCGGTGCACATCTTCCAGCCGTCGCTGCTGCTCGGCGAGCGCAGCGAGCGCCGGCCGGGCGAAGCGGCGGCGCAGAAACTCGCGCCGTGGCTCGCGCACCTGACGCGCGGACCGCTGCGTCGCTATCAACCGGTCGCGGCCGACGAGGTTGCCGAAGCGATGCTGCGCATCGCGCTGCGCGGCGACGGCGGCGTGCACCGCCATCATCTGCCGCTGAGCGACGACGACTGAATCCGCGCCGCGCTTGCGCGAGGCCGGCATCATGCGCAAGCTTGGCCGCATCCCCGACCGGAACGATCCATGACCGTCGCCGACGCCGGCGCTGCCGCCAGCACTTCGCACGCCAACGAAATCCTGATCGCGCTGCTGCTGATGTTCGCCAGCGCCAAGCTGTTCGCCGAAATCTTCGAGCGCCTGAAGCAGCCGGCGGTGGTCGGCGAGATTCTCGCCGGCGTGCTGATCGGGCCGAGCGTGCTCGGCTGGGTCGCGCCGAACGAAATCACGCACACGATGGCCGAGCTCGGCGTGATCTTCCTGCTGTTCTCGGTCGGCCTGGAAACCAAACCGCGCACGATCCTGCAGGTCGGTGCCACCGCGACGCTGGTCGCGGTGATCGGCGTGATCGTGCCGTTCATTGCCGGCTGGGCATACATGCATTACGCCGGCCACAGCCAGATCGAATCACTGTTCCTCGGCGCGGCGATGGTCGCGACCAGCGTCGGCATCACCGCGCGCGTGCTGTCCGGCATGGGCCTGCTGAGCCTGAAGACCAGCCGCATCATTCTCGGCGCGGCGGTGATCGACGACGTGCTCGGCCTGCTGGTGCTGGCGGTGGTATCGAGCATGGCCGGCGGCGCGATCGACTATGCCGAGGTCGGCATCACCGCCGCGCTGTCGGTCGGTTTCATCGTCGCGGTCGCCGCGATCGGCGCGCCGGCGATGAAGCACGTCGTGCCGAAGATCATCGGCCTGCGCATCGGCCATTCGCTGTTCATCGGCGCGATCCTGCTGTGCTTCGGGCTCGCGGCGGTGGCGGCGACGATCGGCATCGCCGCGATCATCGGCGCGTTCCTCGCCGGCATGGCGCTCGCCGAAGCGGCCGAGAAAGAGCACACGACGCACGAACAGGTGCGCGGCGTCACCGAATTCTTCACGCCGTTCTTCCTCGTCAACATCGGCATGCAGCTCAATCTCGACGCGTTCACGAGCCGCGAAACGATCATCGCGTCGCTGGTCGTCACCGTGCTCGCGGTCGCGACCAAGTTCGTCGGCTGCGGTCTCGCGTCGATCCGCCTCGGACTGCGGCGCGCCGCGCAGATCGGCGTCGGCATGGCGCCGCGCGGCGAAGTCGGCATCGTCGTCGCGCAGATCGGTCTCGGCCTCGGCGTGATTTCCGATCACGTGTTCGCGGTCGTGCTGTTCATGGCGGTCGCGACGACGATGATCGCGCCGCCGCTGCTGGTGCCGCTGTTCCGCGGCGAGCGGCCCGAACCGCTCGAAACGACCGGCTAGCCGTTCGGCCCCGGCACCACGTAGAAGAAGATCGCGAAATACTGCAGCACGCTGCCGGCGAGCACGAAGACGTGCCAGATCGCGTGGTGGTAGCGCAGCCGTTCCCAGACGTAGAAGGCGACGCCGCCGCTGTATGCGAGACCGCCGGCAGCGGTCAGCACGATGCCGCCGGTCGGCAGATGCGCGAGGATCGGCTTGATCGCGACGATCGCGCACCAGCCCATCGCCAGGTAGATGACGAGCGACAGCTTCTCGAAGCGGCCGGTCGCGAAGATCTTGAACGCGACGCCGGCGGCGGCCAGTCCCCAGGTGAAACCGAACAGGCTCCAGCCCCAGGTGCCGCGCAACGTGATCAGCGTGAACGGCGTGTAGGTGCCGGCGATCAGGAAATAGATCATCGAATGGTCGATGATGCGCAGCACCTGTTTGGCGCGCGGCAGCGCGTTCGGGATGCTGTGATACAGCGTCGAGGCGGCGTACATCAGCACCAGCGTCGCGCCGAACACGCTGCACGCGACGACGTGCCAGCTGTTGCCGTACAGCGCGGCGCGCGCGACCAATACCGTCAGCCCGACGATCGCCGCGAGCACGCCGACACCGTGCGTGATCGCGTGCGCGATCTCCTCGCCGAGCGAGTACAGCGATTCGGGAATCTCGACCGGACCGAGATGGTGGCGTGGCGACTCTGTATCGGATTGCGATGCCATCGCGACGGATTCGGGGGCGTGAGGAACGGCGCAACAGCTTACACGCCCAGCGTACTGCGCCGCATTCGTCGCGGTCGATGGTCGCGTTTCAGTTTGAAATAAAAGCATCCGTCATTGCGAGCCGCGCAGCGGCGAAGCAATCCGGTAGCACAGCCAAATCAAGCCGCGCAGCTGGATTGCTTCGTCGGCCTTCGGCCTTCTCGCAATGACGAAAAATTCAAACCGGAGACACCGCCCGGCCGATGGTGCTGGCGCTCCGCGTTCAGCCGCTGCGTTCGACGCGCAGCGTCGCGCCGTCGACGCCGATGACACGCACCTGCGCACCGGCCGGCGCATCGGCGGCGGCGCTGATCCGCCATTGTGAATCGTCGACGCGCAGCGTGCCGACGCCGTTCACCAGCGGCTCGCTGAGCGTGAACTGGCGGCCGACGTACGACTGGCCGCGACGGTTCAGCGTCGGCTGATCGCTGGCCGTTTCGGTCGGCCGCCAACGCCGCCACGCGAGCACGCTGGCAACCGCGAGCACGCCGAACACGATGAATTCGATCTGCCAGCCGAGCGCCGGCGCGATCAGCGCGAGCACGCCGACGACCGCGGCCGACACGCCCATCCACAGGAACACCGCGCCGGGCATCAGCGCTTCCAGCGTCAGGAATACGAGGCCGGCGACCCACCAGTGCCAGTACACGATATCGTCGAGTTGCATCCTGCGCTCCTGAGTGACGGCCGCTTACTTGACGCCGGCTTTCTTCGCGAGTTCGGCGATGCCGCCGATCGCGCCGATCACGTTCGACGCTTCGAGCGGCATCAGCACCAGCTTCTCGTTCGGGCTGGTCGCGATCTTGCCCAGTGCATCGACGTATTTCTGCGCGACGAAATAGTTGATCGCCTGGATGTCGCCCTTGGCGATCGCCTCGCTGACCATCGTCGTCGCCTTGGCTTCGGCCTCGGCGCTGCGTTCGCGCGCCTCGGCGTCGCGGAACGCCGCTTCGCGCCGGCCTTCGGCTTCGAGAATCTGCTCCTGCTTCTGCGCCTCGGCGGCGAGAATCTGCGCCTGGCGCTCGCCTTCGGCCTTGAGGATCGCCGCCTGGCGGAAGCCCTCGGCTTCGAGGATGTTGGCGCGTTTCTCGCGCTCGGCCTTCATCTGCCGCGCCATCGCCTCGACCAGCGCCGGCGGCGGGCGGATGTCCTTGATCTCGATGCGCGTGACCTTGATGCCCCACGGCGTCGTCGCGTCATCGACGACCGACAGCAGCCGCGAATTGATGTGATCGCGCTGCGACAGCAATTCGTCGAGATCCATCGAGCCCATGACCGTGCGCAGATTGGTCATCGTCAACTGCATGATCGCGAATTCGAGGTTCTGCACTTCGTACGCGGCCTTCGGCGCGTCGAGCACCTGGAAGAACACCACGCCGTCGACGCCGACCATCGCGTTGTCCTTGGTGATGACTTCCTGCGACGGCACGTCGAGCACCTGCTCCATCATCGACAGCTTGCGGCCGATGCCGTCGACGTACGGCACCATCCAGTGCAGGCCGGGCGTGAACGTCGCGCGGTACTTGCCGAACCGCTCGACGGTGTACTCGCGGCCCTGCGGCACCGTGACGACGCCTTTCCACAGCGTCACCAGCGCGAACACGACGAAGATGATCGAAATCACGCCCATGATGAATCCCGCCCTGTGTCGCCGTCGGACGACGGCGTGTCGATTCTAGCGCCGGCGCGGCGCGCGATCGTGACGCGGTTGTCAGTCAGGCACTCGCTTCGGCAGCCGCCATCTGCTTGATCCGCTCGACCATCGCGTAAAAACCGTTGCGGCGGTTCATCGAGATGTTGCTTTCCAGGCCGAGGCGCTCGAACGCATTGCCGATGTCGAGCGCGAGAATTTCCTGCGGCGTGCGTCCGGAAGTCAGTTCGAACAGCACGGCGATCAGGCCCTTGACGATGTGCGCATCGGAATCGCCGCGGAAATGCAGGGTCTTCGGTGGGCCGGGCTGCACTTCGTCGGCGAGCCAGACCTGCGACATGCAGCCGCGCACCTTGTGCGCGTCGTCGTGTTCGGCTTCCGGCATCGGCGGCAGCTTGCGGCCGAGCTCGATCAGGTAGCGGTAACGCTCCTCCCAGTCGCCGAGAAATTCGAAAGTCTCCGCCAGCTCATCCACCGTCATGTCACTGCGTCCGTCGTTCATGTTCGTTCGTACCCGCATATGGTAAAGCCGAACGCGGCGACGCAAGCTGCGGTCCAAGGCACGAACCTGGAGTCCGACGATGCTGATCCGCATCCTGCCGCCGCACCCATTGCGTGAATCCGACGTGACGCCGGAGCCGATCTATCTCGACCGCCGACGTTTCCTCGCCGGCATGGGTATCGGCGTCGCGGCGCTGTCGCTGCCGCTGGCCGCCTGCGGCGCCGACGACAGGCCGGCCGCGCTCGCGCCGCTGAAGCTCGCGAAACGCAGCGAACAGGCGGGCGGCGAGAACGTCACCGACTTCGCGACCGTCAGCACGTACAACAATTACTACGAGTTCGGCACCGACAAGACCGATCCGTCGAAGAACGCGCACACGCTGAAGACGCGGCCGTGGACGGTCACGGTCGACGGCGAATGCGAGGCGCCGGGCACGGTCGACATCGACGCGCTGCTCGCCGGCACGCTGGAGGAACGCATCTACCGCCATCGCTGCGTCGAGGCGTGGAGCATCGTCGTGCCGTGGGACGGTTTCGCGCTCGGCACGTTCCTCAAGCGCTTCAAGCCGACGTCGAAGGCCAAGTACGTCGCGTTCGAAACGCTCTACGATCCGAAGCAGATGCCGGACACGCGTTACGGCGTGCTCGACTGGCCGTACGTCGAAGGGCTGCGCATCGACGAGGCGATGCATCCGCTCGCGTTCATGTCGGTCGGCATGTACGGCAAGGTGCTGCCGAACCAGGACGGCGCGCCGCTGCGGCTGACATTGCCGTGGAAATACGGCTTCAAGAGCATCAAATCGATCGTCCGCATCCGCTTCGTCGAACGCCAGCCGCCGACGACCTGGAACAAGATGGCATCCGACGAATACGGCTTCTATTCGAACGTCAATCCGCACGTCGATCATCCGCGCTGGTCGCAGGCCAGGGAACGCCGGCTCGGCGAACTGTTCAAGCGCGACACACTGATGTTCAACGGCTATCCGCAAGTCGCGTCGCTGTACGCCGGCATGGACCTGAAGCGGTATTACTGACGATGTTGCAGAAAAGGCCGTGAACCCGATCGACCGGCCCTTGCTCGCCGCGCGCATCGCCGCGTGGACGCTCGGTGGCGCGCCGCTGCTGCGGCTCGCGTGGCTGGTCTGGCAAAGCCGGCTCGGCGCCAATCCGGTCGAGTTCCTCGAACACTGGTGCGGCGACTGGGCGCTGCGCCTGCTGCTCGCGACGCTGGCGATGACGCCGCTGCGCCGGCTGACGTCGCGCAGCGAGCCGATCCGCGTGCGCCGCCTGCTCGGACTGTGGGCGTATTTCTGGATCTGCCTGCATTTCGCGATCTATCTGACGTTCGATCTCGAAGGGTCGCCGGCCGCGCTCGCCGACGATCTCGTCAAGCGCACGTACATCACGCTCGGCTTCGCGGCGTGGCTGCTGCTGCTGCCGCTGGCGCTGACGTCGACGAAGAACTGGCAGCGTCGGCTGAAGCGGCGCTGGGCGCAGCTGCACAAGCTGATCTATATCGCCGCGCTGCTCGGCGTGCTGCATTACATCTGGCTGGTGAAGGCCGATCTGCGCGAGCCGCTGCTGTACGCGGCGATCCTCGCCGTGCTGCTGGGGATGCGCTTACCGTGGCGGGGTATACTCCGCGCCCGTTCGCTTCCTCCCCGTGTTCCGTGACCGATTCCGTCCTTCGCGCCTCCGGCCGCAGCGCCGACCAGCTCCGCCCCGTTTCGATCGTCCGCGGCTTCACCAAGCACGCGGAAGGTTCGGTGCTCGTCAGCTTCGGCGACACGCGCGTGCTGTGCACCGCGAGCGTCGAGGAACGCGGCCCGGCGTGGAAGAAGGACGGCGGCTGGGTCACCGCCGAATACGGCATGCTGCCGCGCGCGACGCACGATCGCAGCCGCCGCGAAGCCGCGCAGGGCAAGCAGTCCGGCCGTACGCAGGAAATCCAGCGGCTGATCGGCCGCTCGCTGCGCGCCTGCGTCGATCTCAACGCGCTCGCCGGCCTGACGGTGACGATCGACTGCGACGTGCTGCAGGCCGACGGCGGCACGCGCACCGCGGCGATCACCGGCGGTTATGTCGCGCTTGCCGACGCGCTCGCCACGCTGAAGAAGTCCGGCAAGCTGAAGAAGAATCCGCTGTTCGGCCAGATCGCCGCGGTGTCGGTCGGCATCCACAACGGCAAGCCGGTGCTCGATCTCGATTACTCCGAAGATTCGGCCTGCGAATGCGACATGAACGTCGTCATGAACGAGGCCGGCCAGTTCATCGAAGTACAGGGCACCGCCGAAGGCCACGCGTTCCGCCGCGAGGAACTCGACCGGCTGCTCGATCTCGCCGCCAAGGGCATCGGCGAACTGATCGCCGCGCAGAACGCGGCGCTCGCCGGCTGACACGGTCGTGACCGTCGCCCTGACGGAACTGGTGCTGGCGTCGCGCAACGCGAAAAAGCTCAAGGAGATGCAGGCGCTGTTCGCGCCGCTCGGCATCGCCTTGCGCCTGGTCTCCGAGTTCAGCGACGTCGAACCGGACGAGACCGGAAGCACCTTCGTCGAGAACGCGCTGATCAAGGCGCGCCATGCGGCGCAGGTGTCCGGCCTGCCGGCGCTGGCCGACGATTCGGGGCTCGAAGTCGCGGTGCTGCGCGGTGCACCGGGCGTGCGCTCGGCGCGTTATGCCGGTGAGCCCTCGTCCGATGCCGCGAACAATCAGAAGCTGCTCGCGGAACTACGTGGTAAACCCGATGCAGCGCGCGCCGCGCGTTTCGTCAGCGTGCTGGCATTGCTGCGCCACGCCGACGATCCGGTGCCGCTGCTCGCGCACGGCTTCTGGAACGGCCGGATTCTCGAAGCGCCGCGCGGGGCGAACGGTTTCGGTTACGACCCGCTGTTCTTCGTCGCCGAACACGCTTGCAGCGCAGCCGAACTGGCGCCTGACGTGAAGAACCGCATTTCGCATCGTGCACGCGCCAGTGCCGAGCTGCTGCGGATAATGCGTGATTGGTGATTGGTGATTGGTGATTGGTGATTGGTGATTGGTGATTGGTGAACGACGCTA
>DASSVA010000144.1:0-6709 GCA_035706385.1 Solimonas sp.
AAGATGTGAAAGGGCAGCGCGAGACCGGTCGCGCCGAAGCGGCGCTCCTGCAGGTCGGCGGTTTCCGCGCAACACGGTCAGGCGTTGTCGCGCAGCCAGTCGAGGCGCTGCCGCCAACTTTCGCGCTTGTCCGGCGCGAGCCCGGGCGTGTCGATCAGCCGCTGCAGATCACTGAGCGGCGGCCGCGGCGTTTCGCGCAAATTCCAGTAATCACGCAGCGTGACCGGATCGGCATTGCGCTCGACCAGCACCAGCCGGTCGCCGGCCCGCGCGCGACCCGGCGCGAGCACGCGGTAATACCAGCCGGCGATGCCGTGTTGCGCGACGTAGCGCGTCAGTCCGTCGACACCGTAGCGCGCGTCGATCTTCCAGCACGGCGAGCGCGGCTGGTTGAGCTGCAGCCGCGCGCTGCCGAACGCGAACACGTCGCCGATGCAGACGTCGTCCTCGGTCCAGTCCGCGCTGCTGAGATTCTCGCCGATCGAACCCGGCACCAGCGCATCCGCAATCTCGTCGAAGTTCGCCGCCAGACGCGCGTAATGCGCTGCCGGAAACTGATGCACCGCCTTCTCCGGCCCGCCGTGCACGCGCCGGTCGGCCTGCGCATCGATCGTGATGCCGTCAAATCCGATGTCGACCTCGCCGTCGACCGCCGTCTTGAAAATCCCCGTCGTCCGTCCGTCGTTCGGCATCGGTCGCACCGAACCCGCGTAGATCGCATTGACGACCGTTTCCATCCCCATAGTCTAGAAGCCCTGAAGCCGCCGTTGTGAGCAGGCCCGAGGTCGCGGCGGCGGCGCACAGCCGTACTCGAGTACGGCGAGCACCGCCGGCGCGAGATCGGGCCGCGCAGCAGGCGGATTCAGGGCTTCTTGGAGATGGCGCGCCACAGCATCTCAAACAACGGATTGGCCTGCGCGACCAGCGATTCCTTCATGCCGCGATGGATGTGCATCTGGATCACGCGCGCGAGCGTGCCCATGATGAAATCGAGCACGTATTTCTCGTCGACCTCGTCGGTGATCACGCCTTTCTCGCGGCCTTCATGCAGCACCTTGAGGAAAGTGCCGAACAACTGCGGATTGTCGAACTGCTCGTGCTTGCGCCAGGTGTTGACGTAGACCGAACTCATCTGCAGCTGCATCAGCTTCGGATTCTTCTCGTAGAAATCGAGGCTGACCCAGAACACCTTGCGCAGGCGCTCCTTGTAGTCCTCGATGCCTTGCAGGTGATCGATCATCCGCGCCGCCAGCTTGCCGAGCCAGACGTCGAGGCTCGAGAACAGCAGCGCTTCCTTGCTGCCGTAGTACTTGTAGATCGTCTGCAGCGAGACATTGGCGGCGCGCGCGATCTCGATCAGCCCGACGCGATGGAATTCGCGCTCGGAGAAGACATCGAGCACGGCCTGCTCGATCCGCACCTTGGTCGCCGCATCCAGTTGCGAGCGATCGCTCACCACGGCATCGCTGCGTCGCATGAAAATATCCTTTGAGTAAGCGTTCTTACTGATCAGGCCGGATCGCCGATCAGCGACTGCATTGACGAGCCGGAGCACGCTGGCTACAGTGAACCCGATCCAGATGCGGGCCCTGCGTTCGCATCCCCCGCCCCTCATTCCGATACATGGAATGAGCAAATGGTAATTTTAATTACCTTCACTGGCAAGCCCCGGAGCGCCATGACCGACGCATTCATCTACGACGCCGTGCGGACGCCGCGCGGCAAGGGCAAGAAAGACGGCAGCCTGCATGCGGTGACGCCGATCGAACTCGCCGCGACCTGCCTGCGCGCGCTCGAAACGCGCAACGGTCTCGACACCGCGCACGTCGACGACGTCGTGCTCGGCTGCGTCACGCCGATCGGCGAGCAGGGCGCCGACATCGCGCGCGTCGCCGCGCTGTATGCCGGCTGGGCCGAGACCGTCGCCGGCGTCACGCAGTCGCGCTTCTGCGCGTCGGGGCTCGAATCGGTGAACCTCGCGGCGATGAAGGTGATGTCCGGCTTCGAGGATCTGGTCGTCGGCGGCGGCGTCGAAAGCATGTCGCGCTGGGCGATGGGCTCCGACGGCGGCGCATGGGCGATGGACCCGCGCGTCAATCAGCAGACCGGTTTCGCGCCGCAGGGCATCGGCGCCGATCTGATCGCGACGCTCGAAGGCTTCTCGCGCCGCGACGTCGATGCGTTCGCGGTGCGCTCGCAGCAGCGCGCGAGCACGGCGCGCGGCGAAGGCCGTTACGCGAAATCGCTGGTGCCGGTGACGGACCTCAACGGCATGGTCGTGCTCGATCACGACGAATACATCCGTCCGGACACGACCGTCGACAGTCTCGCGACGCTGAAGCCGTCGTTCGCGCAGATGGGCCAGATGGGCTTCGACGCGACGGCGCTGCGCAAGTACACGACGATCGAGCAGATCGACCACGTCCATCACGCCGGCAATTCGTCCGGCATCGTCGACGGCGCCGCCGCGGTGCTGGTCGGCAACCGGAAGATCGGAAAGAAGCTCGGCCTGAAGCCGCGTGCGCGGATCCGCGCCGCCGCGGTGATCGGCTCGGAGCCGACGATCATGCTGACCGGCATCGCACCGGCGTCACGCAAGGCGCTGAAGAAAGCCGGCATGAACGCATCGGACATCGATCTGTTCGAGATCAACGAGGCATTCGCCGCGGTCGTGCTGCGCGCGATCCGCGATCTGCAGATCGACCCGGACAAGGTCAACGTCAACGGCGGCGCGATCGCGCTCGGCCATCCGCTCGGCGCGACCGGCGCGATGATCCTCGGCACGCTGCTCGACGAACTCGAACGCCAGGACAAGCAGACCGGCCTCGTGTCGCTGTGCGTCGGCGCCGGCATGGGCATCGCGACGATCATCGAACGCGTCTGACGCGCACACGAATCACGAATCACGAATCACGAATCACGAATCACGAATCACGGGATTCAAACATGACCGCAGTGAAATTCGAAAAGGATGCCGACGGCATCGTCACGCTGACGCTCGACATGCCGGGCCGTTCGATGAACGTGCTCAACGACGAGCTCAGCGCGCCGCTCGCCGACGCGATCGCGAAGATCGAAGGCGATGCGTCGATCAAGGGCGTGATCGTCACGTCCGGCAAGAAGGAATTCCTCGCCGGCGCCGACATCGACAAGATCTTCGCGATGAGCAGCGCCGACGATGCGTTCGCGCTCGCCGAGCGCTTCAAGACGTTTGTGCGCCGCCTCGAAACCTGCGGTCGGCCGGTCGTCGCCGCACTGAACGGCACCGCGCTCGGCGGCGGGCTCGAACTCGCGCTCGGCTGCCACTGGCGCATCGCGATCGACGATCCGAAAGCCCGGTTCGGCCTGCCCGAAGTCAAGCTCGGCCTGTTGCCCGGCGGCGGCGGCACGCAGCGTCTGCCGCGCCTGATCGGCATCCAGGCCGCGCTGCCGCTGCTCCTCGAAGGCAAACAGCTCAAGCCCGCGCAGGCGAAACAGCAAGGCATCGTCCACGAACTCGCGAGCGACCGCGACGACATGATGGCGAAAGCGCGCGCGTGGATCGCCGCGAATCCGCAACCGCTGGCACCGTGGGACGACAAGAAATTCAAATGGCCGGGCGGCGATTCGAAGAGTCCGGCGAACGTGCAGATGTGGGCGATCGCGCCGTCGATGGCGAGCGCGAAAAGCTGGGGCAACTATCCGGCGATCACCAACATCATGTCGTGCGTGTTCGAAGGCGGCCTCGTCGATTTCGACAGCGCGTGCCGGCTCGAATCGCGCTATTTCGCGAACTGCGTCGTCTCGCAGGTCTCGAAGAACCTGATCGGCACGCTGTGGTTCCAGCTCAACGCCGTCAACAAGGGCAAGTCGCGGCCGGAAGGTTTCGAACGCAGCCGGATCGCGAAGCTCGGCGTGCTCGGCGCCGGCATGATGGGCGCCGGCATCGCCTATGTGTCGGCGAAGGCCGGCATCGAGGTCGTGCTGCTCGACACCACGCAGGACAACGCCGACAAAGGCAAGGCGTATTCGGCCGGCCTGCTCGACAAGGACATCAAGAAGGGCCGCCTGACGGCCGACGGCAAGGCACAGTTCCTCGACCGCATCCGCGCGACCGCCGCTTACGACGATCTGGCCGGTTGCGACCTGGTCATCGAAGCGGTGTTCGAGGATCGCGCGATCAAGGCCGAGGTGACGAAGAAAGCCGAGTCGCAGATCGCAAAGACTTCAGTGTTCGCGTCGAACACCTCGACGCTGCCGATCACCGGCCTCGCCGAAGCGAGCGAGCGGCCGAAAAACTTCATCGGCCTGCATTTCTTCTCGCCGGTCGACAAGATGCCGCTGGTCGAGATCATCAAGGGCAGGAAGACGTCGAAGGAGACGCTCGCGCGCGCGTTCGATTACGTGCAGCAGATCGGCAAGACGCCGATCGTCGTCAACGATTCACGCGGTTTCTATACCTCGCGCGTGTTCGCGACCTACGTGATGGAAGGCCTCGCGCTGCTCGCCGAAGGCGTGCATCCGCGCTCGATCGAAGTCGCCGGCCAGCAGGCCGGCATGCCGGTCGGCCCGCTCGCGCTGCAGGACGAGGTTTCGCTGTCGCTGTCGCTGCATATCCTCGAGCAGACGCGCAAGGATCTCGAAGCCGAGGGCAAGACGTACACCGGCCATCCCGCGAACGCGGTCATCGAGAAAATGGTTCGCGAACTCGATCGGCCCGGCAAGAAAGCCGGCAAGGGTTTCTACGAGTATCCGGCTGGCGGCGCGAAACATCTGTGGCCCGGCCTCGCCGCGCAGTTCCCGCTCGCCGCCGAGCAGCCGGCACAGGCCGAGCTGATCGACCGGCTGATGTTCGCGCAGGCGATCGAAGCGGCGAAATGTTTCGAGGAAGGCGTCGTCGAGACGGTCGCCGACACCAACATCGGTTCGATCTTCGGCTGGGGTTTCGCGCCGCACCAGGGCGGCGCGCTGCAGTTCATCAACGCCTATGGCGTCGGCGCATTCGTCAAGCGCGCCAAGGCGCTGGAAAAGCGCCACGGCGCGCGCTTCAAGCCCGGCAAGCTGCTGCTCAGGATGGCGCGCGACAATCAGACTTTCGCCTGAGGCAACGCTGATTAAGCTACTGCGCTCGGCATTTGGCCCAAGGGCGGTGCTCGGAGTCCTCACGTACGTCTGTGTACGCTGCATGTTCGGCTTAAGCGGACCTGACATTGAGTCAGGTCCGCCCTGGGGCCGAACATCTGCGCTCCGTCCGTGGGTCAAATGCCTTCGCTCGCGACGCTTACTCAGCGTTGCCTAAGGCGTTCGCGGATTTGCGGCAGCGCCGCGCGCCCGCGTGCGCTGCGGCCATTCCGCGCGCGCCGCGACGGCGCGACAGTCGGGTTTCAAATTTTGGAGCGTGCTCATGTTCAAGGCTTTGATGAAATGGATGCAGGCGAACCGCATCCTGCCGCAGATTTCCGACACCGAACGCCAGGCGCTCGAAGCCGGCTCGGTGTGGATCGACGGCCAGTTCTTCGCCGGCAAGGCGGATTTCGCGAAGGTGCTCGCCGAGCCGTACGGTGAGCTGACGGCCGAGGAGCAGGCGTTCCTCGACGGGCCGTGCAACGAACTGCTGGCGATGTTCGACCGCTTCGACGTGCAGCGCACCAAGCGCATTCCCGACGAGGTGTTCGAGTTCGTCAAGCGCAAGGGCTTCATGTCGTTCCTGATCCCGAAGCAGTACGGCGGGCTCGAATTCTCGACGCTGGCGATCTCGACGATCATGGCCAAGCTCGGCGCGTACAACAGCGCGGTCGGCACGTTGGTGGTGATCCCGAACTCGCTCGGCGCCGCCGAACTGATCAAGCACTACGGCACGCAGAAACAGAAAGACGACTATCTGCCGAAGCTCGCGCGCGGCGAATACGTGCCGTGCTTCGGCCTGACCGAGCCGACCGCCGGTTCCGATGCGGCGAGCATCAAGGCCGAAGGCCGCGTGTTCCGCGACGTCGACGGCACGCTCAAGCTCAGGCTCAATTTCCGCAAGCGCTACATCACGCTCGCGCCGATCGCCAATCTCGTCACGCTGGCATGCCGCGTCGTCGATCCCGAAAACCTGCTCGGCAAGGGTCCGGCCACGGATGGCCGGGCCGGGGGTGAGAAAGCCGACGAAAGTCGCGCCATGGAAGGCAGCGCAGCTGACTGGGACGGTGACATCGGCATCACCTGCGTGATGATCCACGAAGGCACGCCGGGCTTCACGCATGGCGATCATCACGATCCGATCGGCGATCCGTTCTACAACGGCCCGCTGATCGGCAAGGACGTCATCGTGCCGGTCGACAACATCATCGGCGGCGTCGAATACGCCGGCCAGGGCTGGCGCATGCTGATGGAACAGCTCGCCGGCGGCCGCATGGTCTCGCTGCCGGCCGGCGCGGTCGGCGCGGCGCGGCTCGCGTCGGCGGTGACCGGCGCGTACTCGGTCGTGCGCCAGCAGTTCGGCATTTCGATCGGCCACATGGAAGGCATCGAGGACAAGGTCGGCCGGATCGCGGCGCTGTCGTACATGATGGAAGGCGCGCGCGTGTTCGGCTGCACCGCGGTCGATCACGGCATCCAGCCGCCGGTCGTCTCGTCGGTGATGAAGGCGTACACGACCGACATCAGCCGCCAGCTGATCACCGACGCGATGGACGTGTTCTCCGGCGCCGGCGTCATGCAGGGACCGAACAACATCCTCGGCATG
>DASSVA010000145.1:0-7165 GCA_035706385.1 Solimonas sp.
GCACAACTCGAACCAGAGCAATGGCGCGATGTATCTGCCGATCGATCCGGCGACCGGTCTGCCGCAAGGGCGCGATGCGGCGCCGTTGACGCTGGCCGACGCGCAGCTGCGCGCCAAGTACGACCGCGTGATCGAAATCGCCCAGCACAAGGGCAATTCCGAATGCGCGGTCGGCCTCGGTATCTATGAAGACCATTTCGATCCGAGTTGCACCTTCGAACTCGCGAAGAACGTCTGCCGCGGCCTCGACAGCGATCCGCCCGAATGCAAGCAGGTCTGCACGGGCGATCCGGAACACGATCCCGATTTCTGCCATCTGACGACGACGCCGACGTTCGCGACCGGCGTCTGCCAGACCGAAGGCCACGACGGCACGTCCGGTCCCGATCCGAAATGCGTCGCGCCGCTCGACATGGCGCGCAACATCCTCGCCGACGGTCTGGCGATCCGCGACACGCTCGGCGTCAATCCGATGCACATGGGTTTCATCGGCTCGACCGATACGCACAACGGCGATCCCGGCGACGTCGGCGAACACGCCTATCCCGGCCACGGCGGCATCCTCGACGGCGATCCGCGCACGCAGCTCGGCTACTGGATCTGCGACGGCAAGAACGAGGATGCGAGCGATCCCGCGCATTGCACCAACCGCCAGTTCCTCGACCGCGCGCGCGGCTTCAATCCCGGCGGCCTGGCCGGCGTCTGGGCACCGGAGAACACGCGGCAGGCGGTCTGGGACGGATTCCAGCGCGGCGAGACGTTCGCGACGTCCGGACCGCGCATCCGCATCCGCACGATCGCGACCTGGACGGCGCCGCCGGACGATATCTGCGACCGGCTGTCGGCCGGCGACAATCCGGTCGATACCGGCGAGATCGCGGGCGCCGTGATGGGCGGTGATCTGCCGCCGAAACCGGAGGGCGCGAAAGCGCCGTACATCGTCGTCTGGGCGCAGCAGGACCCGGGTGGCAAAACGCCGGGTCTGCCGCTGCAGAAGCTCGATCTGGTCAAGGGCTGGAGCGATGCGAGCGGCGCGCGCCACGTCAAGGTGTTCGACGCGATCGCCAGGACCTCGGCGACCGTCGCCAAGCCGTCGCAAAGCGATTGCAGCGTGCAGACCGGCGGCCATCCGGAGCGGCTGTGCACGGTCTGGCGCGATCCGCAGTTCGATGCGAAGCAGAACGCCTATTACTACGCGCGCGCGTTCGAGATTCCGAGCTGCCGCTGGAGCACGCAGATGTGCGTCGGCGCCGGCGTGCAATGTTCGGCGCTCGATCCGGCCAACGGCATGTTCCCGGCATCGAGCGGCTGGCAGGGCTATGAAGGCTGCTGCAGCATCGATGGCGCGCCGGGCTCGTTCACGGGCCGCAATCGCTTCGCGACGATCGAGGAGCGCGCGTGGGCGTCGCCGATCTGGGTCAAGCATCCGTGAGCCGCATTTCGCATCGTCGTTTTCCTTTGCCGCACCGCTGCCGGAGTCCACGCGCTTGAGCGCCTCGTTCGAAAACAAACTCTGCGTCATCACCGGCGGATCGAGCGGCATCGGCTACGCGATCGCCGAACGGCTCGCGCACGAACGCGCGCGGCTGCTGCTGATCGCGCGCGACGAGGCGGCGCTGCAGGCCGCCGCCGAACGGCTGCGTGCGGCCGGCGCCGCCGAGGTGCATACGCTCAGCGCCGACGTCGTGTCCGACGCCGACATGCAGAAGCTCGCGCCGGCGATCGCGGCGATCGGCGAGGCCGCCGACCTCGTCGTCAACAGCGCCGGCATCGTCAGTGCCGGCTTTCTCGACGAAGTGCCGATCGACGAATGGCGGCGTCTGCACGACGTCAACGTGCTCGGCCTGCTGCGCGTGCTGCACGCGACGCTGCCGGCGATGCAGGCGCGCGCCGCGCGCGGCGGTGGCGGCGGCCATCTCGTCAACATCGCCTCGGCCGCTGGCCTCGTCGGCTTTCCGGGCCTCGCCGCGTACGGCGCGACCAAGTCCGCGGTCGTCGCGCTCAGCGAGTGCCTGCGCCTCGAACTCGCCGGCAGCGGGATCGGCGTCACCGCGGTCTGCCCGGGTTTCGTGCAGACGCCGATCGCCGGCAAGTTCCGCCTGTTCGGGCGGATGGACAACGAACGCACGCGACGCTTCATCGGCGACTGGTTCGAGCGCAACCGCCTCGACGCCGGCACCGTCGCCGACCGGACGCTCGCCGCCGTGCGTCGCAATCGCCGGCTGGTCGTCGTCGGCCGCGACGCGGTTCCCGGTTACTGGACGAAGCGGCTGTCGCCGGGGTTGCTCGAACGCGTGCTGCGGCGCGCGACGCCGTCGGGGCGCAAGCGCGCCGCGACGTGACGCGCGACAAGCTTATGAAACGGGAGCGTAGCGATGAACCGTCGTGATTTCTTCAAGACCGTCGCCGTCAGCGGCGCGGCGATGAGTGCGCAGGGGCTGAATGCGTCGCCCGCGTCGCCGGCACCGTCGCCCGCCGCGGCGCCGGCGACGCCGCGCGCGAAGGGCAGGCGCCCGAACATCCTGCTGATCATGTCGGACCAGGAACGCGCCGGCGCCGACCTGCCGTCCGGCCTCGGCCTCGACGCGCACGACTGGATCGCCGCGCGCGGCACGAGCTTCACGAATTTCAACGCCAACACGACGCCGTGTTCGCCGTCGCGCTCGAATCTCTACACCGGCCAGCACACGCAGCTCAACGGCGTGACGACCAACGTCGGCGCGCCGCCGTTCCCGGAGCTGAAGCCCGACGTGCCGACGCTCGGCCACATGCTGCGCGCGCAGGGCTATTACTGCGCGTACAAGGGCAAATGGCATTTGTCCGACATCGCCGGCAGCGATGCCGTGCGCTACGGGCACAAGCCGAGCGCGCGCAACATCCTCGAACCGTTCGGTTTCTCCGACCACAGCGACGTGCCGATCGCCGACGGCGGCACCTGGGCCGGCTTCCGGCTCGACGGCCAGGTCGCGTCCGAAGCCTGCCAGTGGCTGTACGACAACGGCCGCAGCCTGAAGCAGCCGTGGTTCCTCGCGGTCAACTTCGTCAATCCGCACGACATCGTGTTCTTCGACGACGTCGATCACGCGCAGGCGCGCTCGCGGCTCGATCGCGATTTCCTCTCGCCGCTGTCGCCGCCGCCGGCCGAATCGGTCTATGCGCAGCAGTGGGACCTGCCGCTGCCGAAGAGCTATTACCTCGACACGCTGGCCGGCAAACCGTGGTCGCAGACCTCGTACGTCGATTTCTGCAACGCCTGCTTCGGCCACATCGATCCGGACGACGAAGCGCGCTGGCGCAAATACCAGAGCTATTACTTCAACTGCATCCGCGACGTCGACCGCCACGCGCTGACCGTGCTGCGCATGCTCGAATCGCTGCAGCTCGACGGCGACACCATCGTCGTCTACACGGCCGATCACGGCGAAATGGCCGGCGCGCACCGGCTGCGCCAGAAAGGCCCGCACATGTACAAGGAAAACGTGCGCGTGCCGCTGCTCGTCCGCCATCCGGACGTCACCGGCGGCGTGCGCAGCGACGCGCTCGGCGGCGCGATCGACCTGGCGCCGACGCTGCTTGCATTCGCCGGCCTCGACGACGCGGCGCGCGCCGAGCGTTATCCGGCGCTCAAAGGCGTCAACCTGGCGGCCGCCATCGCCGATCCGGCCGCGCGCACCGCGCGCGACGCCAGGGGCCATCTGTACGACTACAACACCACGCTGTACATCGATCCCGACAACGCCAAGGCGATGATGCGCGACCAGGATGTCGTGACCTGGTGGACCTTGTTCGAGGAAGGTTTGAAGAACGGCCATCTCGGCCCGGTGCTGACGCATCCCGGCCTGTTCCGCGGCGTGCATGACGGCCGCTACAAGTTCGCGCGCTATTTCGCGCCGGCGCAGCACCACATCCCGCGCGACTGGGACACGCTGCTGCGCTACAACCAGCTCGAGCTGTACGACACGCAGACCGATCCCGACGAGATCGTCAACCTCGCCGCGGATCCCGAAGCGCACAAGGATCTGATCCTCGCGCTCAACGACAAGGTCAACGCGCTGATCATGGACGAGATCGGCTTCGACGACGGCCGCGAGCATCCGGGGCCGGGCTTCCGCTACCGGCTCTGAGCCGGCGGCCGGCCGACGTGCCGGCCACACTGCGCGACAGCGTTGTCTGATTCCGCGCCGGGGGCGAAGGCGCCGGCTTTTCGCCGCCGTCCGGGGCAGGGTCCGGCATTTTTCGCGAATTGCAAGAGGGGTGGATACTGGGGCGTGGCGCCACGGCCGTAATACAATGGCGCACGAATCATTGACCCCGGACCGGCAAACGCTTCGTCCGGGGCCCCACATCCCCTATGCGAGGCCGACATGAGCGAACAGCAGCCCACCATCATTTACACCCTGACTGATGAGGCGCCGCTGCTCGCGACCCGGGCTTTCCTGCCGATCATCCGCACGTTCACCGAGCCGGCCGGCATCAAGGTCGAGACCAGCGACATTTCGGTCGCGGCGCGCATCCTCGGCGAGTTCCCGGAGTTTCTGACGGACGCGCAGCGCGTGCCGGACAATCTGGCCGAGCTCGGCAAGCTGACGCTGCAGCCGGACGCCAACATCATCAAGCTGCCGAACATCAGCGCGTCGGTGAACCAGCTCAACAGCGCGATCAAGGAACTGCAGGCCAAGGGTTACGCGATTCCCGACTACCCGGAGAATCCGAAGAGCGACCAGGAAAAGGAAATCAACCGGCGCTACTCGAAAGTGCTCGGCAGCGCCGTCAATCCGGTGCTGCGCGAAGGCAATTCCGACCGCCGCGCGCCGAAGGCGGTCAAGGAATACGCCCGCAAGCATCCGCACTCGATGGCGGAATGGAGCCAGGCGTCGCGCAGCCATGTCTCGCACATGCATCACGGCGACTTCTATCACGGCGAAAAGTCGATGACGCTCGACCGCGCGCGCGACGTCAAGATGGAGCTGATCACCAGGAGCGGCAAGACCATCGTGCTCAAGCCGAAGGTTTCGCTGCTCGAAGGCGAGATCATCGACAGCATGTTCATGAGCAAGAAGGCCTTGCTCGAGTTCTACGAACAGCAGATCGACGACGCGTACAAGACCGGCGTGATGTTCTCGCTGCACGTCAAGGCGACGATGATGAAGGTCTCGCACCCGATCGTCTTCGGCCACTGCGTGAAGATCTTCTACAAGGACGCGTTCGCCAAGCACGGCAAGCTGTTCGACGAACTCGGCATCAACGTCAACAACGGCATGGCGCAGCTCTACGAGAAGATCAAGACGCTGCCGGAAAGCCAGTACGAAGAAGTGATGCGCGACCTGCACGCCTGCCACGCGCATCGCCCGGAACTCGCGATGGTCGACTCGGCCAAGGGCATCACCAATTTCCATTCGCCGAACGACATCATCGTCGACGCGTCGATGCCGGCGATGATCCGCAACGGCGGCAAGATGTGGGGCGCCGACGGCCGACTGAAGGACGTCAAGGCGGTGATGCCGGAATCGACCTTCGCGCGCATCTATCAGGAGATGATCAACTTCTGCAAGACGCACGGCGCTTTCGATCCGAAAACGATGGGCACCGTGCCGAACGTCGGTCTGATGGCGCAGCAGGCCGAGGAATACGGCTCGCACGACAAGACCTTCGAAGTTCCCGAAGACGGCGTCGCCAACATCACCGATCTGGAAACCGGCGAAGTGCTGCTGACGCAGAACGTCGAGGCCGGCGACATCTGGCGCA
This sequence comes from Solimonas sp., assembly GCA_035706385.1. Taxonomy (GTDB): domain Bacteria; phylum Pseudomonadota; class Gammaproteobacteria; order Nevskiales; family Nevskiaceae; genus Solimonas. The sequence goes on from DASSVA010000145.1 coordinate 5,746, forward strand.
TGTGCCAGGTCAAGGATGCGGCGATCCGCGACTGGGTCAAGCTCGCCGTGACGCGCGCGCGCAATTCCGGCATGCCGGCGGTGTTCTGGCTCGATCCGTACCGTCCGCACGAGCACGAACTGATCCAGAAGGTCGTGAAGTACGTGCAGGAGTACGACATCAAGGGACTGAAGATCGAGATCATGTCGCAGGTGCGCGCGATGCGTTACACGCTGGAGCGCGTCGTCCGCGGCCAGGACACGATCTCGGTGACCGGCAACATCCTGCGCGATTACCTCACCGACCTGTTCCCGATCATGGAACTCGGCACCAGCGCCAAGATGCTGTCGATCGTGCCGCTGATGGCCGGCGGCGGCATGTACGAGACCGGCGCCGGCGGCTCGGCGCCGAAGCACGTCAAGCAGCTCGTCGAGGAGAACCATCTGCGCTGGGATTCGCTCGGCGAATTCCTCGCGCTTGCGGTCAGCCTCGAAGACCTCGGTATCAAGACCGGCAACGCGCAGGCCAAGATTCTCGCGCACACGCTCGACACCGCGACCGGCAAGCTGCTCGAAAACAACAAGAACCCGTCGCCGAAGACCGGCCAGCTCGACAACCGCGGCAGCCAGTTCTATCTGGCAATGTACTGGGCGCAGGAGCTCGCCGCGCAGAACGAGGACAAGGCGCTGCAGAAGCGCTTCGCCAAACTCGCGAAAGTGCTGACCGACAGCGAGAAGACCATCATCGGCGAGCTCGCCGACGTGCAGGGCAAGCCAGTCGACATCGGCGGCTATTACATGGCGGACGTCGCCAAGCTCGACGAGGTGATGCGACCGAGCAGGACGTTCAATGCGGCGCTCGCCGACGCCGCCGGCTGATCGACGACGTCATTCGTGCGAGCCGTCGGCGACGGCGGACTCGCCATCGGCAAGACCGCGATGACCACCATCCTCTGGGGTTCGGAACTTTCGCCGTATTTCCTCAAGACCGAGGCGCTGTGCCGCTACGCCGGACTGCCGACGATCCGTCGCCCGGACGGCGGCGGCACGCGTGAAAACCTGCGCCTGCTGCTGCGCATCAAGCACGCGCAGGCGACGCGCACCGTGCAGCGCTGGCCGCGGCCCGATCCGTCCGACGAATATCCGCTGGTGCCGTATCTGCTGACCGACGACGGCGGCGTGCATTACGACAGCAGCGGCATCGCCGGCTGGCTCGACGAACGCCGCCCGGCCGGCGCGTCGCCGCTGATCCCCGACGATCCGGAGCTTGCCGGTCTGTGCCGCCTGATCGACGAGGCGATCGACGAAATCGGCCTGTACTGCGTGCATCACCATCGCTGGGTCGTCTCGCGCAACGACAACGATGCCGGCGCGCGGCTCGCCCGCGAATTCCGCAGCCTCATTCCGGCGCCGCTGCGGCCGCTCTACGCGCGCCATTTCGC
>DASSVA010000146.1:0-2873 GCA_035706385.1 Solimonas sp.
ATCACGACCGAGGAACTCGGCCGCATCAAGCCGCTGCATCCAGCCGCGCCGCGCGCGCGCATCGAAATCATCCGCGGCAACGACCGCAGCACCGTGACCACCAAGTAAGGACGATCGCGCCATGCCTATCAAGATCAAGTCACGGATGCTGGACGTGCTGCTCGGCGCGGTGCTTGCGGTGGCGGCAACGCTCGCTGCCGGAACGGCGCTGGCCGCCGCCGACCGGCCGCTGCTCATCGTCGAACAGGGCGAACACAAACTGATGCGTTCGAATGCCGATGTCACGCGGGTCGCCGTCGGCAATCCGAAAACCGCGGACGTTTCGGTCGTCAACCGGCGCGATCTGCTGCTGGCCGGCAAATCGCTCGGCATCACCAGCCTGATCGTCTGGGTCAAGGGCTCCAGCACGCCGCGTCAGTACATCGTCCGCGTGCAGTTGCCGAAGGATCCGATGAAGACCAGCGTGCCGGATCCCGAACTCAGCGGCGCCGTCGTCGATCCGGGCCGCGGTGTCGAAGGCCGTCTGCCGAATCTGCTTGCGCATCGTCGCGCGACGCTGGCCGCCGCCGCGCAGAAGGAAGGCGAGATCAACGACCGCAGCTCGATCGAGCTGGAATCGCAGGTCCTGACCGACGTGAAGATCGCCGAAGTCTCGCGCAAGACCATGCAGCGCTACGGCTTCAACATCGTGCTCAGCAATCCGAAAGGCTCGCAGACCTCCGGCGGCATGTTCGGCGCCGGGACCACGAGCGGCGTCGAATATTCGCCGACCGGCGCCGGCCTGAGCGGCACGCTCAGCAATGCCTTGTCGGATGCGTTCAGCATCGTCGTCTCGGATGCGAGCAGCAACATCACGGCGCTGCTCAACATCCTCGAAGGCAAGGGACTCTCGCATACGCTCGCCGAGCCGAGTCTGCTGGCGACCAGCGGCCAGACCGCGACCTATCTCGCCGGCGGCGAATTCCCGGTGCCGGTCAGCCAGGGCGGTTCGAACAACGGCAGCATCACGGTCGAATACAAGGAATTCGGCGTGCGCCTGTCGCTGACGCCGACCGTGCTGTCGCGCGATCGCATCGCGCTGAAGGTCGCGCCGGAAGTCAGCGATCTCGATTTTTCCGCGGGCATCCAGATCGGCGGCGTTGCGGTGCCGGCGCTGACGGTGCGGCGCACGGACACGTCGATCGAACTCGGCGACGGTGAATCGTTCGTCATTTCCGGCCTGGTCAGCACCAGCCTCACCGACAACGTCAACAAGGTTCCGTGGCTGGCGGACATTCCGGTGCTCGGCGCGTTCTTCAAGTCGACGACGCTCGACCGCACCGACAAGGAACTGATCATGGTCGTCACGCCGCATCTGGTCAGGCCGATCGCCAAAGGCGTGACGCTGCCGAAGCTGCCGGGCGAGCAGTTCAACAACAAGACGCCGAACCCGGCGTACAACGTCTTTCTCGAACGCGGCAAGTTCGATTCGGGTTTCAGTCGCTGATGGATGGACGGCCGCTAGAATTGCCGGTCCACGAATCGCCACGGAAGCAGCCATGAAAACGCAGGCAGTCGTCGTTGCCGATGATCCGGTCTACCTGAGCTGGCTCGAGAATGCCGCCGGCAGCAACGCCGACTTCTCGCTGATCCGGCCGCTCGACGCCGAGGATCTGATCGAGCGCGTGCAGATGATGGGTCGCGTCGACGCGGTGTTCTTCCAGTTCGAACGCACCAATCTCGATGCGCGCCTGTCGATGATGGAGCGTCTCGTCGAGCGCGCGCCGGACATCGCGGTCGCCGGTCTCGGCGCCGACAGCAATCCGGATGTCGTGCTCGCGGCGATGCGTGCCGGCGCCCGCGATTTCTTCGTATTGCGGCGCGACGAGGCCGACGTCGCGGCGCTGCTGTCGAAGCTGTTGCGGCGCAGCCAGAGCGTGCCGCGGCCGCAGCAGCGGCAAGGGCGTCTGTACAGCGTCTTCGCCAGCCAGCCGCTTGACGCGATCGCGTTCGTCGCCGGCCATCTGGCGCTGGCTTGCGCCGAGCAGCTTCCGAAGTCGGAACCGACGCTGCTGATCGACATCGCGACGCCGCCCGGCGCGGCCGCGGTGTTCTTCAACATCAGCCAGACCTACAGCGTGCTCGACGCCGTCAACGACGTTTATCGTTGCGATCAGACCCTGGTCGACACGGCGTTCTCGCGGCACGCCAGCGGCCTGTATCTGCTGAGCCTGCCGGAGGACCTGATCGGCCGGCCGCAATTCGTGTTCGACGATTTCGTCAAGCTGCTGCAGGTGGTGCGCGGCCTGTTCGGTTGCGTGGTCGTGGCGTTCGACGCGCACTGGCCGGTCGACTGCATTTCCGCCGTGCTCGCACAGTCGGATCGCACCTTGCTGCTGAGCGACCAGTCGATCATCAAGTCGCGGCACAGCAAGTATCTGCTGCGCGCGCTGCGTCTCGACGATTGTCCGCTCGACCGCACGTCGCTGCTGGTCGACGGCTACCGCAAGCGCATCGGCCTGGAGCCGGAAAATCTCGCGGAGATTCTCGACCTGCCGTTGTTCGGGCGCCTGTCGAGCAGCACCAACCACGGCCGCATCCAGGCGATGAACGCCGGCGAGCCGATGTTCGCGATCGCGCCGAAGGAGCCGTTCTGCGCCGACATCCGCGCGCTCGCCGGCGCCTTGCTCGGCGGACAGACGCAGATGGACGTTGCCAGGAACGGGCTCGCCCGCCTGTTCGGTTAGGGTCCCAATGAAATGGGCCAGTCGGACCGTACCAGCATGAGTACCACCCCGGACGCGCAGCTCGCCCGCTTCCGGCTGTCCGATCAATATCTGCAGCTGAAGAACAGCTTCCATCGCCATCTGATCCAGCAGATCGACGAGCGCAAT
>DASSVA010000147.1:0-11639 GCA_035706385.1 Solimonas sp.
ATCCGGAATGGGACGCGACGATCGCCGGCGTGGCGCCGCTGTACGAGATCGCGCCGCGCGGCGCCGACGAGCTGGCGACGATCATCTACACGTCCGGCACCACCGGCATGCCGAAAGGCGTCATGCACAGCTTCGCCAACATCGCCGCGACCGCGAAGACGATGGGCGAGGTGTTCGGGTTCGGGCCGGACGAGCGCGTGCTGTCGTATCTGCCGCTCGCGCACGTCGCCGAACGGATCGGCGTCGAGGCCAATTCGCTGTATCACGGCTTTCGCGTCCATTTCGCCGAATCGCTCGACACGTTCGCCGCCGACCTGCAACGCGCACGGCCGACGGTGTTCTTCTCGGTGCCGCGCCTCTGGGTGAAGTTTCAGCAGGCGATCTTCGCGCGGCTGCCGAAACGCAGGCTCGATCGGCTGCTGAAGATTCCGCTGTTCGGCCGCATGTTGAAGCGCAAGATCGTCCGCCAGCTCGGTCTCGACGCGGTGCGCTTCGCCGCGACCGGCGCGGCGCCGCTGCCGGCGGAAGTGATCGCCTGGTATCGCCGTCTCGGCCTCGACCTGCTCGAGGTCTACGGCATGACCGAGAACTTCGGGCTGTCGCATACCTCGCGGCCGGAGACGATGCGTGTCGGATACGTCGGCACGCCGTGGCCGCATGTCGAATGCACGTTGTCGGAAACCGGTGAGGTGCTGGTTCGCGCGCCGTGGCTGATGCTCGGTTATTACCGCGATCCGCAGCGCACGCGCGAGGCGATGACCGCGGACGGCTGGCTGCGCACCGGCGATCTCGGCGACATCGACGAGCGCGGACGGCTGCGCATCACCGGCCGCGCGAAGGAGCAGTTCAAGACCAGCAAAGGCAAATACGTCGCGCCGGCGCCGATCGAGAACCTGCTCGGCGCGCATGCGCGAATCGAGGCGGTCTGCGTCGCCGGTGCCGACTGCGCGCAGCCGTTCGCGCTGCTGATGCTGCCGGCCGATCTGTCGGCGGCGGCGGCGCGCGATCCGGTGCTGCGTGCCGAAGTCGACGCCGAACTGCGCGCGTTGCGCGAACAGGTCAACGCGCGCGTCGATCCGCACGAGCGGCTCGATTTTCTCACCGTCGTACGCGAGCAGTGGACGGTCGAGAACGGCTTCATCACGCCGACGATGAAGATCAAGCGCAGCGAGATCGAGAAGAATTACGCGCCGCAGATCGCCGGATGGCAGACGCGCGGCGAGCCGGTGGTCTGGCCCTAGACGTTCGCGCGCACCGCGAGCCAGTGCCGGCCGGCCGGCGTCCGCAGGCGCTCGGCGCCGAGGCCATAGATGTCTTGCATCAGCGTGGCACTGAGCACGGCCTGCGGCGCGCCGTGTGCGTGCAGGCGGCCGCGGTCGAGCACGAGCACGTCGTCGGCGTAGGCCAGCACGAGATTCGGATCGTGCAAGACCGCGATCACGCAGACATTGCGCGCGACCCATTCGCGGGCGAGACGCAGACAGGCGTGCTGGAACGCCAGATCCAGATGTGCGGTCGGTTCGTCGAGCAGCAGGTAACGCGCTTGTCCGTCCGGCGCTTCCCAGATTTGCGCGAGCACGCGCGCCAGCTGCACGCGGGCGCGCTCGCCGCCGGACAGCTGCGCGTACGAGCGCGCCGCGAACGTGTCGGCGCCGCAGGCGGCGAGGGCGTCGCCGACGATCTGCCGTTCGCGTGCCGGCGTCCGCCGCTCGGCATGCAGGCGACCGAGCGCGACGACTTCGGCGGCGCTGAACGGGAACGACAGCGAGTGCTGTTGCGGCAGCATCGCGCGCTGTCGCGCGAGTGCATGCGCCGGCCAGTCGGCGAGCGGGCGATCGTCGAGCGCGATCCGGCCGTTCGTTGCCGTCCATTCGCGCGCGAGCAGACGCAGCAGCGTCGATTTGCCGGCGCCGTTCGGTCCGAAGATCGCGTGCAGGCGGCCCGGCTGGAACGCGACGCTGAGCGGCGCCAGCAGTTCGCGGCCGTGCATCGCGAAACGCAGCGCGTCGGTGCGCAACATCAGGCCAGCACCGGGTTGCGTCGCCAGCGCAGCAGCAGGCCGAGAAAGAATGGCGCGCCGAGCAGCGCGCAGAGAATGCCGACCGGAATTTCCGCCGGCTGCACGGCGATCCGCGCGATCGTGTCGGCGAGCACCAGCAGCGCCGCGCCGCCGAGAAACGACAACGGCATCAGGCCGCGATGATCGGGGCCGATCAGCATGCGCAGCATGTGCGGCACCATCAGGCCGATGAATCCGATCACGCCGGCCAGCGCGACCGCGCACGCGGCGCAGACCACGGCGAGCACGATCGCGTTGCGCTTGATCGTCGCGACGTCGACGCCGATATGCGCCGCTTCGGCTTCGCCGAGCAGCAGTGCGTTCAACGATGGCGCCATCCGCCACAGCAGGACGCTGGCAAGCGCGATCGCCGGCATTGCGACCGCCAGTTCCGGCCAGCCGGCGCGGTCCAGCGATCCGAACAGCCAGACGGTGATCGCGCGCAGCGTCGGGTCGCTGGCGCTGTAGGCGATCAGCCCGAGCAGGCCGCCGGCCAGCGCGTTGATCGCGAGCCCGGCGAGCAACAGCGTGATCGGCTGTGCGTCACCGTCGATGCGCGAAATGCGCAGCACCAGCGCCGCGCACGCGAGGCCGCCGGCGAGCGCGGCGACGGCGATCAGGATCTGCGGCGGCAGGGCGATGAAATGCAGATGGCCGAGCGCCGCGAGACAGGCGGCCGCGGCGACCGCGGCGCCGCCGGACACGCCGATGAAACTCGGATCGGCGAGCGGATTGCGCAGCACCGCCTGGAACGTGCAGCCGGCGATCGCCAGCGCGCCGCCGATGCCGATCGCGCCGACGAGGCGCGGCAGCCGCAGGCGGAACAGCACGCTGTGCTGCGCCGGACCGAGCGCCGGACCGCCGCCGAGCGCCTGGTGCAGATCGCGCAACGACAACGGAAACGGTCCGGCCAGCACGGCCCACAACGACAGACTCGCGAGTGCGATGAGCAACAGCGCCGCGCAGGCGGAAACGGAGACGCGGCGCAGGTCGGGGTCGGTCATGCGCCGGCATTGTGCCAGCCGGCGCGGCCCAGTCCAGCGAGCAGCCTATTTATTGAGGATCAGCCGGTCGTTGCGCGTGCGCAGCAGGCGATATTCCTGGCCGCGATGTTCGATGACGATTTCGCGCGAGCCGCGCAGCAGCTCGTCGCTGCGCACGCGCGGCGCATGGCCTTCGGTCGGGGCGATGATCATCGGATTGGGGGGCGTTGCTCGAAAATCGTCCATGGCGCGGTCCTCGGTGAATGATGTAAATGATAGTTATTATCGTTATCATGTCAAGCATCATTACCGACCTGCCGCGCGCCGCTGATTCGCGACGATCGGCCGATTCCCGTGCGCAAGCGACTGATATACTTCGGCCCCTTTGCGAGAGTGGCGGAATTGGTAGACGCCCGGGATTTAGGTTCCCGTGCCGCAAGGCGTGCGAGTTCGAGTCTCGCCTTTCGCACCAGAAACGCCGCTACATAATCAATAACCTTCAGAGTGTTAGAAATGGAAGTTCAAGTCGATTCGCCGGGTGGACTGCGCCGGCAGATGCGTGTTCGTGTGCCTGCCGATCAGGTCGCCAAGGCGATCGCTGCGCGGCTCGATCGTGCCGCCAGCCGCGCCCGGCTGCCGGGCTTTCGCCCGGGCAAGGCACCGCGCAAGGTCATCGAACAGCAGTTCGGCGATTCGGCGCGGATGGAGGCGATTTCCGATCTGGTCCAGCAGACCTATCCGCAGGCGCTGAGCCAGGCCGGCGTCAATCCGGCCGGCCAGCCGCAGATCGACATCACCGCTGAAAAAGCCGGCGAGCCGTTCGAGTACGTCGCGAACTTCGAGGTCTATCCGGAAGTGACGCTCAATGCGCTCGACGCATTGCAGATCGAAAAGCCGGTCGTCGAGATCACCGACGCCGACATCGACCGCCTGATCGGCAACCTGCGCAAGGCGCGTCGCGAGTTCAATGACGTGACGCGCGCCGCGCAGAACGGTGATCAGGTCAAGGTCGATTTCCTCGGCAAGGTCGACGGCGCCGCATTCCCGGGCGGCGAAGGCAAGGATGTGCAGTTCGAGCTCGGCGAAGGCCGGTTCCTGCCGGACCTCGAAGCCGGCATCGCCGGACACGCCGTCGGCGAATCGTTCGTCGTCGACGTCAAGTTCCCCGACGACTATCGCGCCGAGGATCTGCGCGGCAAGACCGCACAGTTCGACGTGACGATCAAGGCACTGCGTGAGCCGAAGCTGCCGGAGATCGACGCCGAGTTCCTCCAGGCGCATCAGGTCGAGGAAGGCGCGGGCGAAGCGGGCCTGCGCGAGAAGTGCCGGACCGCGCTCGAGAAGGAGCGCGACAAGGCGGTGCGCAACCGTCTCAAGAGCCAGGCGCTCGAACAGCTTCTGAAGACCAATCCGATCGATCTGCCGCAGGCGCTGATCCAGCAGGAGATTCCGCGCTTGCGCGACGAGGCTGCGGCGCGCATGAACATGGCGAATCTCGAGCCGGCCAAGCGTGCCGAACTGCTGCCGGACGCGCTGTTCGAGCAGACCGCGAGCCAGCGCGTCGCGCTCGGGCTGCTGATCGGCGAGGTCATCAAGGCGCGCGACATCAAGCTCGACAGCACGCGCGTCGACGCGGCGCTCGACGGCATCGCCGCCGACTACGAGCAGCCGGAGCAGGTCAAGGCTTATTACCGCTCGCGCCCGGACATGCTGCAGGGTCTGCGGGCGATGGTGCTCGAAGACCAGGTCGTCGACAGCCTGATCGATGGTGTGACGCCGAGCGAAAAGCCGCTGAGCCTCGAAGAACTGCTGAACCCGCAGGCGCCGCCGCCAAACGCGTGAGCGTGGACCGCGAACGCGCCGGCTTGAACGGCGCGTTTTCGTCTCCACTGCGTGTAAGGAACTGCAGCGCCCGGCACCACTCAAAGAATTCCGAAGACGCCATGACCGACATCCAGACCCGCGCCCAGCATCTCGTGCCCATGGTGGTCGAACAGACCGCCCGCGGCGAACGTGCGTTCGACATCTACTCGCGCCTGCTCAAGGAGCGTGTGATCTTCATCGTCGGCGGCATCGAAGATCACATGGCGAATCTGGTCGTCGCGCAGTTGCTGTTCCTCGAATCGGAAAATCCGGACAAGGACATTCATCTGTACATCAACTCGCCAGGCGGCGTGATCACCGCCGGCATGTCGATCTACGACACGATGAAATTCATCAAGCCGGACGTCTCGACGATGTGCATCGGCCAGGCGGCGAGCATGGGCGCGTTCCTGCTGTCGGCCGGCGCCAAGGGCAAGCGCTTCGCGCTGCCGAATGCGCGCGTGATGATCCACCAGCCGTCCGGCGGCGCGCAGGGCCAGGCCAGCGACATCGAAATCCAGGCGCGTGAAATCCTGTATCTGCGCGAGAAGCTCAACAAGCTGATGTCGGAGCACACCGGCCAGCCGCTGGACAAGGTCGAGCGTGACGTCGAACGCGACTATTTCATGAATGCCGAACAGGCGAAGGACTACGGTCTGATCGATCAGATTCTGTCTCAACGGGGCGGTTCGACCGCGTGAACGGACGCCGCATGACGGCGGTTTTGCAGAAAAATGACCCTGTGCTATACAGGAGTCGCCGGCCATCGACGGCCGGATGAGGATGTGAGATGAGCAATGAAACACGGGGCGGTACGACGGCCCACAGCGGGCGCGTCCTGTACTGTTCCTTCTGCGGCAAGAGCGAGCACGAAGTGCGCAAGCTCATCGCGGGCCCCTCGGTCTATATCTGTGATGAATGCGTTGACCTGTGCAACGACATCATCCGCGAGGAAGTCCATGCCAAGCCGCAGACCAAGGGCCTGCCGAAACCGCACGAAATCCGCGCGGTGCTGGACGAGTATGTCATCGGTCAGGACACCGCCAAGAAAATCCTGTCGGTCGCCGTCTACAACCACTACAAGCGTCTGTCGCTGAAGGGCAGTGAAGGCGTCGAGATCGCCAAGTCGAACATCCTGCTGATCGGCCCGACCGGTTCCGGCAAGACGCTGCTCGCCGAAACGCTGGCGCGCCTGCTCGACGTGCCATTCGCGATCGCCGACGCGACGACGCTGACCGAGGCCGGCTACGTCGGCGAAGACGTCGAGAACATCATCGCGCGCCTGTTGCAGAAGTGCGATTACGACGTCGACAAGGCACAGCGCGGCATCGTCTACATCGACGAGATCGACAAGATCTCGCGCAAGTCCGAGAACCCGAGCATCACCCGCGACGTGTCCGGCGAAGGCGTGCAGCAGGCGCTGCTGAAACTGATCGAAGGCACGATCGCGTCGGTGCCGCCGCAGGGCGGCCGCAAGCATCCGCAGCAGGAGTTCCTGCAGGTCAACACGGCCGGCATCCTGTTCATCTGCGGCGGCGCGTTCGCCGGCCTCGACAAGGTGATCCAACAGCGCTCCGAACGCACCGGCATCGGCTTCTCGGCCGAGGTGAAATCGGACAAGGACAGCAAGCACGCGAATCAGCTGATGGCCAAGGCCGAGCCGGACGATCTGATCCGCTTCGGCATGATCCCCGAGTTCATCGGCCGTCTGCCGGTCTGCGCGGTGCTCGAGGAGCTCGACGAGACGGCGCTGATGTCGATCCTCAAGGAGCCGAAGAACGCGCTGGTCAAGCAGTACGCCAAGCTGTTCACGATGGAAGGCGTGCAGCTCGAAATCCGCGAGGACGCGCTGCGCGCGATCGCGCTGAAGGCCAAGGAGCGCAAGACCGGCGCGCGCGGCCTGCGGACGATCATGGAAAACATGCTGCTCGATGTCATGTACGACCTGCCGTCGATGGAAAACGTCAGCAAGGTCGTCGTCGACGAGGCGGTCGTCAAAGGCGAGGCCAAGCCGTTCATCGTCTATGAGAACAGCGAAGCCAAGCGTGAAAGCACCGCGGCCTGATCCGCGGATCGTGCGTCACAGGAAGCCCCGCGATGCGGGGCTTCTTGCGTTCTGGCTGCTGTTCGTCACGTCGCCGACGCTGGCCTGGCAATGCGAGCGCGCCGAGGTGCTGCACGTCCATGACGGCGACACGCTGACGGTACGCTGCGGCGATGCCGCGCCGGTCAAGCTGCGCGTCGCCGGCATCGATGCGCCGGAGCTGCATCAGGTGCGTGGCCCAGCGGCGCGCGACGCCTTGATCGAACATGTTCACGGCGAGCCGATCAGCGTCGTCTCGCGCGCGGTCGACCGTTACGGCCGCACGGTCGCGGATATCGGCAACGGCGACGGCGACATCGGCTTGCAACTGGTCGCCGAAGGCTGGGCATGGTGCGGCCTGCGGCCGAGCGCCGCGTGCCGGCACGCGCTGGAGTCGGCGCGTGCCGGCGGCCGTGGACTCTGGGCGGACCGCGATCCGCAGCCGCCGTGGCGTTGGCGGCGTGCGCATCCGCGCACCGACTGACGGCGCTATACCTTCGTGGTCGCGTGCCGCAGAAACGGCAGGAACGCTTCGAGCGACGGGCTCGGCCAGATGTTCTTCAGCTGCACGCGATAGAGCGGACGGCGGATGCGCAGGTCCTTGACCGGCACCACGACCAGCGTTTTCGCGCGCAGTTCGGTCTGCACCGCGAGCGCCGACAGGATCGCGAGGCCGGCGCCGGTCGCGACGGTGTGCTTGATCGCTTCGGTGCTCGCCAGCGTCATCGCCGGCCGCACGTCGAGCTTCTTCGCGGTCAGCACGCGTTCAGTGACGGCGCGTGTGCCCGAACCGGTCTCGTGCATCAGCAGCGGCAGCTTCGCCAGTTGCGGCAGGCTCAGTGGCGCGAGCTTCACGGCCGGATGATGCGGGGCGGCGATCAGCACCAGCTCGTCCTGCGCGAAGACGCGGTAGTCGAGCACGTCGCTGCGGACGATGCCTTCGGCGAAGCCGATGTCGATTTCGCCGGCGATCAGCTTGTCCTCGATCGCCTGCGTGTTCTCGACCTGCAATGCCAGTTCGACGCCGGGGTGGCGGTCGCGGAACGCGGCGAGCACGCGCGGCAGCATGTAGGCGCCGATCGTGCGGCTGGCGCCGATCGCGATGCGGCCGCGCGCGAGCTGGCGCAGATCGCGCAATGCCAGTTCGGCCTCCGTTTCGATCGCGAACAGGCGGTTGGCGAAACCGAGCAGCACGCGACCCGCCTCGGTCAGCCGCATGCCGCGCGGCAGGCGCTGGAACAGGCTGACGCCGACGTTGCGTTCGAATTCCGCGAGCTGCTTCGACACGGCCGACTGGCTGATGTTGAGCCGGCGCGCACCGCCGCTGACGCTGCCGCCGGCGGCGACCGCCTGGAAGATCGCAAGGTGATTGAGGTTCATGGTCGAAGCGGGCATTCCATGAATAAAAGAGAACGTATCTTTGCATATATTGTATTTTTAATATGGAAGCCTACGGCCTATCATGGCGCTCCCCGGGCGTTGCGCCCGCCATTTGCCCCCTGATTCAAGAACGAGCGATGACCGAACAGAAAGCCACAAACGTCACCTGGCACGAAGGTGAAGTGACCCGTACCGATCGCAACCGGCTGCTCGGCCAGAAAGGCGCGACGATCTGGTTCACCGGTCTTTCGGGCTCTGGCAAGAGCACGGTCGCCGTCGCGCTGGAGAAGGTGCTGCATGCGCGCGGGCGGCTTGCGTATCGCCTCGACGGCGACAACGTGCGGCTCGGCATCAACAAGAATCTCGGCTTTTCCGCCGAGGACCGCGCCGAGAACATCCGTCGCATTGGCGAAGTCGCGAAGCTGTTTGTCGACGCCGGCGTGATCGTGCTGTCGAGCTTCGTCTCGCCGTACCGCGCCGACCGCGATCTGGTGCGCAAGCTGCACGCCGATGCCGGAATCGATTTCATCGAAGTGTATGTCGACGTGCCGCTCGCCGAGGCCGAGAAGCGCGATCCGAAAGGTCTGTACAAGAAAGCGCGCGCCGGCGAGATCAAGAACTTCACCGGCATCAGCGATCCCTACGAAGCGCCCGAGCAGGCCGAACTGGTGCTGCCGAGCCATGAAATGAGTCTGCAGGACGAAGTCGACGCGCTGCTGAAGCTGCTCGTCGCGCGCGGCGTCCTGCCGGCCGCCTGAATCCACGAACGAGGAAGAAACGACATGATCAAGCCCCACGGTTCCGACACGCTGCAGCCGCGTTTCGTCTACGACACCGCCCGTCACGAAGCGCTGAGCAAGGAAGCCGAATCGCTGCCGAGCCTGCTGCTGAATTCCTCCGCCGCGGCCAATGCGGTGATGCTCGGCGCCGGTTATTTCAATCCGCTGACCGGCTACATGAACCTTGCCGACGCGCTCAGCGTCGCCAGGGAGCTGAAGACCACGTCGGGCCTGTTCTGGCCGGTGCCGATCGTCAACATCACGAAAGAGTCGGGCATCAAGGCCGGCGATCGCATCGCATTGCGTGATCCGAACGTCGACGGTCACCCGGTGCTCGCGATCATGGACGTGCAGGCGGCCGAGGCCGTCAGCGACGAACAGCTGCAGACGATGGCCAGGGAAATCTTCGGCACGCTCGATGCCAAGCATCCCGGCGTACAGACCTTCCTCGGTCTCGGCAACACGGTGTTGTCGGGCCCGATCGACGTGCTGAACTTCAGCTATTTCCAGACCGAGTTCCCGGACACGTTCCGCACCGCCGTCGAGATCCGCAACGAGATCAAGGAGCGCGGCTGGAACAAGGTCGTCGCGTTCCAGACGCGCAACCCGATGCATCGCGCGCATGAAGAGCTGTGCCGCATGGCGCACGAGCGGCTCGGCACCGACGGCATCGTCATCCACATGCTGCTCGGCAAGCTCAAGCAGGGCGACATCCCGGCGCCGGTGCGCGACGCGTGCATCCGCACGATGGTCGACAACTACTTCCCGAAGAACACGGTGATGATCACCGGCTACGGCTTCGACATGCTCTATGCCGGTCCGCGCGAAGCGGTGTTGCACGCCACGTTCCGTCAGAACATGGGTGCCGACTATCTGATCGTCGGCCGCGACCACGCCGGCGTCGGCGATTTCTACGGCCCGTTCGATTCGCAGAACATCTTCAAGGAGCGGGTGCCGGAAGGTGCGCTGCAGATCCAGATCTTCGGTGCCGACAATACCGCGTACAGCAAGAAGCTCGATCGCGTGGTGATGATGCGCGAGGCGCCGGATCACACGCCGGACGATTTCGTCGTCCTGTCCGGCACCAAGGTCCGCCAGATGCTGGGGCAGGGCATGGCGCCGCCGCCGGAGTTCTCGCGGCCGGAAGTTGCCAAGGTGCTGATGGCCTATTACCAGGAACTCGACGCGAAGAAGGCCTGAACATGGCGGACATCGACGTCTTCAACGGTGACGCCGACGGCATTTGCGCGCTGACGCAGCTGCGCCTTGCCGAGCCGCGCGCGTCGCGCCTCGTCACCGGCGTCAAGCGCGACATCGAGCTGCTAGCGCAGGTCGACGCCGGTCCCGGCGATCGTGTCACCGTGCTCGACGTTTCGCTCGACAAGAATCGCGACGGCGTCGTGCGGCTGCTGGCCGCCGGCGCCGACGTGTTCTATGTCGACCATCACTTCGCCGGCACCATTCCAGGCGATGGGCCGAACGGCGAACGGCTGACCGCGCTGATCAACGAAGCGCCGGATGTCTGTACGAGCCTGCTCGTCAACGGCCATCTGAAGAACCGCTATCTGGCATGGGCGGTGGTCGGTGCATTCGGCGACAACCTGAAAAAGAGCGCAGAGGCCCTGGCCAAAGGGCTCGATCTCGATGCGGCGTCGCTACGACAGCTCGAAGATCTGGGTACGTACCTGAACTACAACGGTTACGGCGAAGCGGTCGCCGATCTGCATTTCGCACCGGCCGAACTGTTCGCTCTGGTCAGCCGGCACGCCTCACCCTTCGGTTTCATCAACGACGGGCGCGAGCATTTCGAGCGGCTTGCCGACGGCTATGCGACGGATATGGGCAAGGCCGCGGCGACGCGCCCGGACCCGGCATCGACCGACCACGCGGCGCTGTTCGTGCTGCCGGATGCGCCGTGGGCGCGACGCGTCAGCGGCGTCTACAGCAACGATCTGACCAACCAGCATCCGGACCGCGCGCACGCCGTCCTCACCGAGAAGGCGAACGGCCACTACCTGGTCAGCGTCCGCGCGCCGCTCCATCGCAAACGCGGCGCGGACGAACTGTGCCGGCGTTTCGCAACCGGTGGCGGGCGCGCCGCGGCAGCCGGCATCAACGATCTGCCGGCCGCGCAGTTCGGTGAATTCGCGCGCCAGTTCACCACGCAGTTCGCGGTCTGAATGCGGCGGATCGTCGCGGCGGTCGCCGGATGGAAAAGCCGGTCAAAAACAGGCTTCCCATCGGGCTTTCATTCGGTATAATGCGCGCCCCTGTCGTGGGGCTATAGCTCAGCTGGGAGAGCGCTTGCATGGCATGCAAGAGGTCGTCGGTTCGATCCCGACTAGCTCCACCAATCGTTCTTTGATGTGTTGTTGTAGGGGTTTGCTCGAGTCTCTCGCGCCATCGATGACGCGCCGGCTCGGCAAACGCGAATGTCCACTGACATTCGCAAGCGTTTGCCTCGTCCCCATCGTCTAGAGGCCTAGGACATT
>DASSVA010000148.1:0-25944 GCA_035706385.1 Solimonas sp.
TGCGCGCCCTGGCCGCGGATCGTCGGCGACTCGGTGTTGCGCATCTGGCTGCCGGAACTGATCACCAGCGACGGCACGCGGCCCTGCAGATCCTGCGGCGTGTTGATCTGCTCGCGTTGCAGATCGGCGGCATTCATCGCCGACACCGCGACCGGCACGTCCTGCAGATTCTCCGCCGTGCGCCGCGCGGTGACGATGACCTCGGCGATCCCGGCGGATGCCGCGGGCGGTGTCGCCGCCGGCGGCGCGGCGGGCGCTTCCGGCAGCGGGATCGTGCTGTAGACGCCATCGCTCGGTGCCGGATCGTCCGCCGCGCCCGGCGTGTCCTGCGCGGCGGCCGGCAGCGACAGCAGCAGCATCGGGCACAGCGCCCACGAGGCCGCGCGGCCGCGCGGGAATTTTTTCGAAAGCTGTCGCTTCACGCCGTTCTCCCCTGCGACGCCGCGGTCTGTGCCGGGCGCTCGTCTGTCGGCGACACGCTATGAGGAAAGGGCGGCGCGGTACAGGCTGACGGCCGGCCCCCGCGTTGAAATCGGGCCAGCGCGTGGCGGCCGTGATCAGGCGCGGGCGGCGCGATCTTCCGGTTCGAGGTCCGCGACGCAGTACCTGCGACGGGCGAGCAGCGATTGCCGGTACTGGCCGGGCGTCATGCCGACCGAACGGCGGAACGCCGTGCAGAAATTGGACGAGGACGAAAAGCCGAGCGCGGCCGCGACCGCGGCGACGCTTTCATCGGCGGCGAGCAGTCGCTTGGCATGCGTGATCTGACGATCGACGACGAACGCGCCGACCGAGCAACCGCGCGCGCTGCGAAAACTGCGGGTCAGCTGGCGGACCGAGACGCCGCACAACCCGGCCAGTTCATGCAGGCTCGGACTGCTGCGAATCTCGTAAAGCCGCTCCTCGATCCTGCGCAACTGCCACGGCGCGAGGCCGCCCTCGATCTTGCGTTCCGGCAGCGCCGCGCCGTAGCGCAGCAGATCGACGCTCATCTGCGCGGCGATCGACTCGACGAGAATCTGGCTGGCGAAACCCGGATGCCGGACTTCGTCGGCCAGACGCAGCATCAGGTAGCGCACGTTCGCGTCGCGAACGTCGAGACCGAGCATCAGGAAGCGATCCGAGAAGTCCGGCAGGCGATCGAACAGCGCCATCACCGGCGCCACGTCGAGCAGACAGACGAGCGAGGTCAGCGCGCGGTCCTCGTCGGCGCGGGCGACCATGTCGAGTGTCGGCGGCACGACGAACAACTCGCCGATCCGTTCGAAGTGCTCCGCGCCCCAGAAATCGGCAAAGCGCGCGCGGGCACTGCGATGTCGCGTGTTGAGGCACAACTCGACGCGGATCTTGTCCTCGATGCGCAGGACACTTGCCGGCGGTTCGCGGAAGCGATACTGCACGAGCTGCACCTGCGCGCTCGGTGCGACGAGCGCGGCTTCGACGTTCAGTGTTGCGTAGGCGCCTCGTGTCGTCGTCAACATTTTCGCGCTTCCGATCCGGGCTATCGGGCGCTCTCATTATGCGCCGGATGTCGGCGGCTTCGCGCCATGCCGTTACGATACGGCTTCCGCTTTCAGCCGATTGAATTCCATGCCTGCCGATCTCGCCGCATTCCCGATCACCGCCAAATGGCCCGCGCAGCATCCCGACCGCATCCAGCTCTATTCGCTGCCAACGCCGAACGGCGTGAAGGTGTCGATCATGCTCGAGGAAACCGGTCTGCCGTACGAGGCGCACAAGGTCAGCTTCGACACCAACGACCAGACCTCGCCCGAATTCCTGTCGCTGAATCCGAACAACAAGATCCCGGCGATCATCGATCCGCACGGCCCGGACGGCGCGCCTCTGCCGCTGTTCGAATCCGGCGCGATCCTGATCTATCTCGCTGACAAGAGCGGCCTGCTCATTCCCGGCGATGCTGCGCGCCGCTATCAGACGATCCAGTGGCTGATGTTCCAGATGGGCGGCATCGGCCCGATGTTCGGCCAGCTCGGTTTCTTCCACCGATTCGCCGGCAAGGACTACGAGGACAAGCGGCCGCGCGACCGTTACGTCGCCGAGAGCCGCCGTCTGTTGCAGGTACTCGATCGCCATCTCGAAGGCCGTGCATGGATCATGGACGACGACTACACGATCGCCGACATCGCGACGTTTCCGTGGGTGCGCAACCTGATCGGCTTCTACGGCGCGCGCGCGATCGTCGGCTTCGATGACTTCACGAACGTCGCGCGCGTGCTCGACGCGTTCGTGCGGCGCCCGGCGGTGCAGCGCGGCCTGACGATTCCCTGAAGCGCGCACAAAAGAGGCGAATTCTTCCGGCCTTGCAGGAGCGCCGCTTCGGCGCGACCCGTTTGCGATGCGCAGTGGCTCGCGTCGTTACCTGTAGCGCCGCTGCTCAGCGCGGCGCGTCGACCGCTGCGACACCGGCGCGCCGCCAGGTCCGCGACTGGCCGAGCGCGCGCACGCCGAGATACGCGTGCAGCGTCAGGCGGTCGCCGTCGATTTCGAGATCGGCATTGGCGATCACGCCCTGCGTGAGACCGTCGCGCAGATCGATGACCTTGCCGCCGGTCCAGCGGCCGTCTTTCTCGTGCAGCCCCCAGAGAAAGCGCATGCCGGCGATCGGCCGGCCGCGCAATTCATCGGGGCAGCGCGCGCAGATGCCGGCGAGCGGTCGGCCATCGCGGTCGACGACCTCGACGACGCGGCCGGCGAGCTCGTTACCTTCGAGATAGAGCTCGATCGTCGAGACGGTGTGCTGCGCCGCGTCCGGCGCCAGCCAGCGGCCGAGCGGCGTTTCGCCGGCCGCCGACGCCGGCATGCCCGCGGCGATCAGCAGCGCGGCGCCGCAGCAAAGCAGCGCAGACCGCATGGCGATGCGCGCGCTCACTGGAAGTGGTAGCTCAGATCGACGCCGAACGAGCGCGGCTCGCCCCAGACCACGGCGCGGTCGGCCTGCGGCAGGTTGTCGACCGCGGCGGCGTCGTATTCCTTGTCGGTGAGATTGCGGCCCCACAGCGCGATCTCGACGCTGCCGTGCGCGCCGACGCGGATGTCGCTGGCGCTGAGCCGCGCGTTCCACAGGCCGTGGCCGGCGGTCGCGGTCAGATCGCGACGGTCCTCGGTGATGACCAGGCCCTGCCGCCAGCCGGTGTATTGCCAGTTCACGTAGGCGCGCAGATTGCCCCAGCTGCCGCGCAGGAACGTCCAGTCGACCGACGCGACGCCGGAGTGCTTCGGCGCGGCAATGAACGGATAAAGGTTCGCGACGTTGTTGCCGTCGGCGTCGATCACTTCCTGGACCTTGGCGTCGAGATACGCGTATTGCAGCGCGACGATCAGGCCCGGATAGACGACGTATGCGCCGTCGAGTTCGACGCCATCCATCCGCGCACGCCCGGCGTTGCGCGACTTGGTATCGGAGATCGAGCCGGCGATCAGGAAGTTGGTCTGCATGTCGTGGTACTGGCTGTGGAACAGCGACACGTTCGCGCGCAGGCGTCGCTGCAGCCATTCGCTCTTGATGCCGGTTTCCAGCGACCAGACGCGCTCCGGCTTGAACCCTTCGACGAAGCCGAAGCCGTAGTTCGTGCCGTCCGACGCCTTGCCGGACGCCGCGGAAATCTGCGGGTCGCGCGTGTTGAAACCACCGCTCTTGTAGGCGGTGGTGTACGACAGGTAGCCGGTCGCCTGTTTGGTAAGGTCGTATTGCAGGTTGACCGACGGCGTGAACGCGCTGTCCTTGCGCGACGCCTCGACGTTGTCGAACGCATCGGTGCCGCCGAGCACGAATGCGGGAACCTGGATCGCGGTCAGGCCGGTACCGAGCAGTTGCGCTTCGACATATTGCGTCTGCAGGAAGTTCTTCAGCGCCCAGCGCTTGTCCCAGGACTGGCGCAAGCCGGCGGTCAGGCGCAGGCGTTCCTCGAAGATTTCCGGCGCCCAGGTGAACTGCGCGAATACCGCGGTCGCCGAATTGTCGATCCGGTAATCGTAATCCCAGAACGCGGCGAGGCCGGGCAGCACCGCGCCGCGCAGCAGTTCGCGCAGCGACGGCACCAGATCGAGCAGCGCGTTGAGCTGCGACGGATCGAGTTTGGTATTGAAGATGTGATGCGTCGGGCCGCCGTGCTCGCCGCCCTTCTCGGTGAAGTAGTACGCGCCGGCGATGAAGTCGACGTTGCTGAACAGCTTGCCGGTGAACTGCAGCTCGTGCGACCACTGGTGCTGATACGTGCGCGGAATCACCAGCGGCGTGCCGCCGGGACCGCCGGCGGCGATGCCGGCCGGACCATCATAGGCCTGCGTGTCGACGCGGAACCCGTTCGAACCGCCACCGCCGCCGAGATCGGCGTACTGGTCGTCGTGCATGCGCCGGTACGCGCCGATGTATTTCACATCGAATGTCTCGGTGAGCGGCATCGACAGCACCAGTGTGTGGCCCTGCGTGCCGGTCTGCGAGGGTTCGAACGGCGCGCCGGTCGCGAGCTTGTCGAGACGGTGCGTCGAATACACCGATTCGGACTGTGCGTACGGCTTGAACAGATCGGCCTGGCCGTGCGGCGTATACGACGGGATCACGCCCTGGAACTGGTAGTTGTAGTACTGCAGGTGCGAGCGGTCGTACGAGTAGTCGGCGGTCAGCCAGTCGGCCGCGAGCCAGCGCGCGTCGAAGCGCACCGCCCATTCCTTGTGATCGCCGAAATCGCCGCCGGGGCCGGTGTTTTCGACGAAACCGTCCTGCCGGCTCAGCAGTCCGGCAAGCTTGACCGCCAGCGTGTCGCCGAGCGGCAGGTTGATCGAGCTCTTGCTGCTCAGCAGATTGCGCGAGCCGTAACCGAACTGCTGTTTGACTTCGACGCCGCTGACCGAAGGCCGGCGCGTCACCATGTTGACGGCGCCGCCGGTGGTGTTGCGGCCGTACAGCGTGCCCTGCGGGCCGCGCAGCACTTCGATGCGTTCGAGATCGGCGAGATCGAGCGCGAGCCCTGATGAACGCGCGAGGTAGACGCCGTCGAGATAAATGCCGACCGCCGGATCCTGCGTGACCTGCGCATCGTTGACGCCGACGCCGCGGATCGTGATGCGCAGCGTGCTGGCCGACAGCGGATGCGGTTCGATCACCATGTTCGGCACGTTCGCGGCGAGATCCTGCACGCCCTGCACGCCGCGCTGCTGCAGCTGGTCGGCGTTGAACGCTTCCATCGAGATCGGCGTTTCCTGCACCGACGCCGCGCGCCGCTGCGCGGTGACAATGATTTCTTCGAGCGCGCCGTCGCTGTTGGTGCGCGTCGTGACCGTCGGCGGTGGCGGCGGCGTTTCGCGGACCGCGATCGTCGGCAGCGGAGCGGCGGCATCGTTCGTGCGATCCGCCGGTGGCGCGGCGTCGTCCGGCAGATCGGCTGTCGGCGCCTGTGCAAGGGCCGCACCGGCCTGCAGTGCCAGCGCGATCAAACTCCAACGATATTCGTTGCGCATCGCTTTCTCCCCATTTATGTGCCGCTGTTGTGCCACTGTGCACGCTGCCCGCGCGTCGCGCTACGTCGCCCCGATCGACCAGTGCAGGCCGGTGATCGCCTCCGAACGTTCCCACAAACGGCGCGCGAGCGCCGGGTCGCGCGCTGCCGCGCCCGGTTGCGACCGCACCGGCGCGCCGAAACTCTCGAACAGCCAGCGCGGACCGGCGAAACTCCCGGCCGGAAAAAGGTCCGCCGTCGCGACGGCGACGACCGGCCGCGCGCCGTTCTCCGGCGACTGACCGACATAACGCAGGCCGCCGCCGAGCAGCGCGGTCGCGGTCCGCTGCAGGAAATTGTCGTGCTGCGAACGGCGCCGGTTGCGGCCGATCTGTGTGCGGCATACGCCGGGATGCGCGGCGCAGCTCGTGATACGGCTGTTCGCCGTGGACAGCCGGCGCTGCAGTTCGAGCGCGAACAGCAGGCACGCGAGCTTGGCGCGCTGGTAAGCGACGATCGGTTCGTACGCGCGCGCGCAGGCGAGATCGTCGAGGTCGAGCCGCGCATGACGCTGGACCATGCTCGATACCGAGACGACGCGCGCCGCGTCGGCGCGTTCGAGCAGCGGCCACAGCGCGTGCGTCAGCCGGAAGTGTCCGAGATGGGCGATCGCGAACGTCAACTCGTGGCCGTCCGGCGTGACGACGCGGCGTGCCGGCGGGTAGATGCCGGCGTTGTTGACGAGGACGTCGATCGCGTCGCCGCGCGCATGCATCCGCTCGGCGAACGCGGCGATGCTCGCCGGATCGGCGAGATCGAGCGCTTCGGCCCGCAGCGTCGCCGGATCGGCGCCCCGCTGCGCGATCGCGCGCTGCGCACCGGCGAGATCAATGTCGGCGATCGTGATGCGATAGCCCAGACGGTGGAAATGCGCGACGCAGCCGAGCCCCAGCCCGCTAGCGCCCCCCGTAACGACGACATGGCGTTTGTCCATGACATAACGATACGAAACGTATCGTACACATCGCCATCACTCAAACGGACGAGCGCGGCCCGTTCAGCGACGCTTTTTTGCGCCGACGCCGTTCAGCAGCAGATCGACGAGGCCACGGAT
Source organism: Solimonas sp. (assembly GCA_035706385.1). Taxonomy (GTDB): domain Bacteria; phylum Pseudomonadota; class Gammaproteobacteria; order Nevskiales; family Nevskiaceae; genus Solimonas. The sequence continues at coordinate 6,571 of DASSVA010000148.1, forward strand.
CCAGTCGTCGCCGAGTTCGTCGAGCAGGAAATACAGGCGGATCGAGATCGCGCCTTGGATCGCGTCAATGATCAGTTCGATGTCGGCATCGGCCGACAGTTCGCCGCGCGCGATGGCGTGTTGCAGCACGGCGCGGATCGGCGCGCGGCGGCGATCGTTGACGCGCGTCAGCGCCGACGACAGCGCCGGATTGTTGATGCATTCGGCGACGAGGTTCGGCAGCACGCCGCGCAGTGGCGAGTTCTGCATGATCGACGAGAACTGGCCGAACAGCGCGATCAGATTGCCGACGAGACTGTCGCCGATATCCGGCGTCGCGATCGGCATCTGCTCGAATACCGCGAGCACCAGGTGTTCCTTGGTCTTCCAGCGGCGATAGATCGTGGTCTTGCTCGCGCGCGCGGTCGCGGCGACGCGATCGATCGTCAGCGCCGCATAGCCGCCTTCGTGCAGGATCTTCAGCGTCGCGTCGAGAATCGCCTGCTCGGTGGCGAGCCCGCGCGAGCGCGGCGCGCGGCGCGGCGAAGTCTGCGGTTTCTGGCGGGCGGTACGCATTCGAAAAGTTCAGAGTGTGCGCGGCGAGCAGCGGCGTGCGCGCGATGTTACCCGATGTGTGCCGGCCGATCGCCGCGCGCGATGCCGCGACGCCGGCCGCGGCGGCGCCTACGGCGTGGTGGTCGTGATCAGCCGCGGGCAGTCGTCGTTCGGACACCAGAACGAAAACAGGAAACGCTGGCCGTTCGCGCACGACAGCTCGGCGACCTCGTCGGCCTGTCCCGACCAGTTCGACGCGAGACGGCAGCCGCTCGTCAGCGCGGCGTGGACTTCGCGCTGGAAGCGCGTCGACGCCAGCGCCGCGCCGATGGTCTGCGTCGCGCGTTCGTGCGAATACGGCCCGGGTTCGATCGCGATATCGCCGATCGTCGTCGGCACGAGGATTTCTTCCCAGCCGAGGCATTGCCACGACCGTGCGGCGCGCGCGCGGCGATCGTCGTCGCGTCGGCATTCGACGTTGTAGTGGCTCGGCAGGCCGTTGACGACGTCGTGCGCGGCGCAGCGCGCATTCACCTCGATCACCGGCGTGAACTGGCCGCCGTAGGTCCAGCGCTGCGCGGCGGCGAGCGATTCGGTGGCGACGCCATATGCGCGGCACGCCGCATCGCGGACCGCGGCGGCGTCGGCTTTCGACAGGACCACGGTTTCGTGATGCCCGCCGACATGGGTCGCGGCGCCGACCGGCAGGCAGGCGAGCGCCGCGCAACATGCGAGCACGCGGGCGGCGCGTCCGGCCATCCGCTCAGCGCGCTTGCGCGTGCCTGGCGACGACGTCGGCGACGACCGCCGTCACGCGCTTGCCCATCGGGATGTGCAGAAACTCGTTCGGGCCATGCGCGTTCGAATGCGGGCCGAGCACGCCGGTGATGAGGAACTGCGCGTTCGGGAATTTCTCGCCGAGCATGCCCATGAACGGAATCGAGCCGCCTTCGCCCATGTACGCCGGCGGCTTGCCGAAATGGTTCTGCGAAGCCTGCGCGACCGCGTCTTCGAGCCACGGCGACAGCGGCGGCGCATTCCAGCCGCTGCCGGCTTTTTCGAGGTCGAGCGTGACCTTCGCGCCGTACGGCGGATTTTCTTCGAGCAGCTTCTTCAGCGCGGCACCGGCCTGGTTGCCGTCGAGCGTCGGCGGGATGCGCAGCGACAGCTTCACCGCGGTGAACGGCCGCAGCACGTTGCCGGCACTGGCGAGCGGCGGCAGGCCGTCGACGCCGGTCACCGCGAGCTGCGGACGCCAGCTGCGGTTCAGCACCAGCTCGGCGAGGTCGTCGGCCACCGGCTGCATGCCGGCGACGAACGGGAACTTGTCGAACACGTCGTTGCCGAGCGTCTTCGACACGGCTCTGGCCTGTTCGATGCGCTGCGCGGGGATCTCGACGTAAAAATCCCGCGGCTTGATCCGGCCGCTGGTCTCGTCCTCGAGACGCGACAGCAGTTGGCGCAGGATGCGGAAGCTCGACGCGACGACGCCGGACGCGTCGCCCGAGTGCACGCCTTCGCGCAGCACCTCGACGCGCAGGTTGCCGCCGGTGAGGCCGCGCAGGCTGGTCGTCAGCCACAGTTGTTCGTAATTGCCGCAGCCGGAATCGAGGCAGATGACCAGCGTCGGGCTGCCGATCCGCGGCGCGAGATGATCGACGTAGAACGGCAGATCGTAGCTGCCCGATTCCTCGCAGGCTTCGATCATCACCACGCAGCGCGCCTGCGGCAGACCTTGTTCGCGCAGTGCCAGCAGCGCGGCGAGCGAACCGAAGATCGCATAGCCGTCGTCGGCGCCGCCGCGGCCGTACAGCCTGTCGCCGTCGCGGCGCGGCGTCCACGGACCGGAACCTTCGGCCCAGCCGCTCATTTCCGGCTGCTTGTCGAGATGGCCGTACAGCAGCACGCAATCGTCGTCCGGGCCGCCGTTCGCGGCCGGCACGTCGATGTAGATCAGCGGCGTGCGGCCGGGCAGGCGCACGACGTCGAGCGTCGCGTCGCCGAGCGCCGGCAGTTTCGAACGCGCCCATTTCTCCATCAGCGTCACCGCATCGTCCATGTAGCCGTGCTCGACCCACTGCGGATCGAACATCGGCGACTTGTTCGGAATGCGGATGTATTCGGTCAGCTGCGGGATGATCTCGTCTTCCCAGAGCGCGTCGACGAAGGCGGCAATTTTTTGCGTGTTCATTGGGTATCCGGTGCAGGCACGAATTATGGTGCCGTGCGGCGGGCGGGGCATCCGGGTTTTGTATCAGACGCGACCTTGGCATTTCCCGGCGAAACACCACGCAGGTTCGTCATTGCGAGGAGGCCGAAGGCCGACGAAGCAATCCAGTACGCAGCCTGATCCGGCCGTGTCGCTGGATTGCTTCGTCGCGATGCTCCTCGCAATGACGGATGGAGGCTGTGCCAAGTGTCCTATGGCAACAGCGCGATGATCTCCGCGTCGAAACGCGGGCCGTCGACGCGCAGCGTCGCCACCGTCACCGGCAGGCTGAAGCGGCGCGGACCGGCGCTGCCGGGATTGACGTACAGCACGCCGTCGCGCCGCTCGATCTTCGGCTTGTGCGAATGGCCGCTGACGACGACGGCGATGCCGTCGCCGCGCGGCTCGACGGCGAGCGTCTTGAGATCGTGCAGCAGATGCACGCGCCGGCCGTCGGCGTCGAACGTCAGCGTGTCCGGCAGCTTGCGCGCCCAGGCGCCGGTGTCGTTGTTGCCGCGGATCGCGACGAGCGGCGCGAGCTCGCGCAGCGCGTCGAGCACGTCCGGCGCGCCGATGTCGCCGGCGTGGACGATCAGTTCGCTGCCGCGCAGCGCCGTCAGCGCTTCGCGCCGCAGCAGACCGTGCGTGTCGGAAATCAGACCGATGTTCATCGCCCTACCATCGGGCGATCGCGCGCGATGCGCAAGCCGGCCGCGGTCGGGCCGTCGCCGCGGCGACAGGGCGCTGCGGTACGCTTGGCGTCATGAATCCGCACGCATCCCCCGTCGAAGAGGTCGTCCGCGCCCGTTTCAATCCGCTGATCCGTCCTTATCTGGTGCTCAGCGTCGGCGCGACGCTGGCGCTGACAGTGATCGGCCTGCCGCTCGCGGTGCTGTGGTTCTGCGGGCTCGGCCAGTGGTGGGCGCGGCATTATTTCGAGCGGCTCGAATGCGAGCTTGACGCGCGGACGCTGCGTTATCGAAAAGGCATCTTGCTGACGGTCGAGAAGACGATTCCGCTCGAGAACATCCAGGACGTGACGTTCATCGAAGGGCCGGTTCTGCGCCGCTTCGACCTTGCCATGCTGAAATTCGAGACGGCCGGACAGAGCAAGGATCAGGCGAGCGACATGCGCCTGATCGGCATCGTCGGCGCACAGGATTTCCGCAATCGCATCCTCGCCGCGCGCCGCGGTATGCACGAGACGCGGGTCGCGGCTGTGGCGCCGGCCGACGCCGGCGACGCGCAGCTTGCAGCGCTGCGCGACATCGCCAGGCGGCTCGACACGATCGCCGAGCTGTTGCGACGCGAACCTCGATGAGCGCCGCGATACTCGTTCTCGCGCTGCTGCTGTGCGTCGCCGTGTCGGCGGTGCTGGTGCGCGTCGCGCGCCTGCCGTTGCCGCTGACGCAGATCGCGCTCGGCGCGGCGATCAGCGTGCCGAGCTTCGGTCTGCACGTCGATCTCGAACCGAAGCTGTTCCTGCTGCTGTTCATTCCGCCGCTGCTGTTCGCCGATGGCTGGCGCACGCCGAAGCGCGAGTTCTTCCGCCTGCGCGAACGCATCTTCGGACTGGCGTTCGGCCTCGTGCTGTTCACGGTGGTCGCGGTCGGCTATCTGCTGCACTGGCTGATTCCGTCGCTGCCGCTCGCGGCGGCGTTCGCGCTCGCGGCGGTGCTGTCGCCGACCGACGCGGTCGCGGTGCGCGCGCTCGCCGGCCGCAGCGGCATCCCGAAACAGCTGATGTACGTGCTCGAAGGCGAGGCGATGATGAACGACGCGTCGGGCCTGACCGCGTTCAAGTTCGCGATCGCCGCGGCGATGACCGGCGCGTTCTCGCTGTCGGACGCGTCGCTGTCGTTTGTGCTCGTCGCGGCCGGCGGCATCGGCGTCGGCGCGTTGTTCGGCTGGGCGCTCGGCGCGTTCCAGAAATGGCTGTCGGGCTGGAACCAGGTCGAGGCGCAGGGCTCGATCGCGATGATCCTGCTGTTGCCGTTCGCCGCGTATCTGGCGGCCGAGGAGATCGGCGTGTCCGGCATCCTCGCCGCCGTCGCCGCCGGCATGGCGCTGAACCTGAAAAGCGCGGCGCTCGATCCGGGCGCGGAAGCGCGGATCGCCTCGACGCATATCTGGTCGATGATCGAATACGTGCTCAACGGCGTGATCTTCGTGCTGCTCGGTCTGCAGCTGCCGGACATCATCGGCAAGGCGCTCGACGAGGCCTGGCACCGCGCCGGCCCGCTCGGTGCCGCGCGGCTGCTCGGTTACGCGCTGGCGATCAGCGCGGCGCTGATCGTCGCGCGGCTGGTCTGGGTCTGGCTGGTGCTGCACGTCACGCGCTTCTACGCGAGCTGGCGCGGCGACGCGACGCGGCCGATGCCGCGCCGCCGTCTGCTGCTGGCGACCGCGTTCGCCGGCGTGCGCGGCGCGATCACGCTGGCCGGCGTGCTGTCGGTGCCGTTCGCGCTGGAAAACGGCGAGGCATTTCCCGAGCGCAATCTGATGATCTTCCTGGCGACGGCGGTGATCCTGATGTCGCTGCTGGTCGCGGCGATCGGGCTGCCGCTGTTGTTGCGCGGCATGGCGGTCGACGAAGACCCGGAGACCGAGGAGAACAAGATCGCGCGGCTGCGCGCCTGCGAGGCGGCGGTCGCCGCGATCGCCGAGGCGGCGAAGCGCGATGCGCATCGCGCGCAAGACGACGCGGTGTCGCCGGTCGCCGATGCCGCGAGCCGTCTGATCGATACCTACGAGCTGCGCATCAAGGGGCTGCGCGAGGAGCAGAACACCGCGCAGAGCATCGCCGCGCGCGGCGCCGCCGAAATCGAGCTGCAGATGATCGGCATCCATGCCGAGCGCGAGCAGGTGATGCGGATGCATCGTCACGACGAGATCAACGACACGGTGATGAACGCGTTGCTGTACGAGATCGACATGCGCGACTCGGCGCTGCAGATCCGTGTCGGCGGCGGCCGCACGCATTCGTAAAAAGTCGCGGAGACGCCCCCCGACGTCTCCGCGATCAACGCGCGGTCGCGCTCCCGGTATTGCCGTCCCGGTCGAACACGCGAACCGTTGCGCGGTCCCCCTCTGCCAGCGTCACGGCGACGCGGCAGTTCGTGCCATCGGCATCGCACGATGCCGGCCGGCTTTCCCCCTCCCCCGATGCATGCTCGATATCCAGTTCGGCGTGATCGAACCGGCCGGCGCGCGCCCACGGCCGGAACGTGCAGGTGTCGCACAGCCGCGCGCTGCCGTTGTCGGCGATGAATGAAAACGCGCTGTCGTCGTAACTGCGCGGATACGCGAGATCGACGTCGAATTGCACGCCGCTGCCGTCCGTCTCCAGGTTCTTCACGCCGAGACCAGGCCACGGCGAGACCGTGAACGGCGCCGAGCAGAACGCGTACGGCGCGAACGCGAACGCCTGCCGCGAACGGCCTTCGACACAGAAGCGATAACGACCCGGCGGCGTGCTGCCGAGCCGCGCGGGGAACGCGCTGTACGCCTCGAACGCGGCGGTCCAGATCCATTCCTGCAGGCCGACGTAGGTGCGCAGCACGCCGGCGACACCGTCGGGGAATTCGACGCGCACCGGCACTTCGCCGGTCTGGTCGGCATAGGCCTGCCACTGATCGGCCGCGACTTCGCGTTCGACGACGACACGCGGGTTGTCGGCCGCGGTCGAGCCGCCGCGCCAGCGGAACGTCGCGGCGGCGAAGCGCGTGATGTCGGCCGGCTGTTCGATCGGCTCCGGCGTGCCGGCGTCGTTCGGCATGCCGGCGTTCCACGCAGCAAACGCCGCGCCGCTCGCGGCGCCGACCGCCATCGACTCGGTCTGCTGCCGCAGTTCGTCGACGCTGGCGAGGATGTCGAGCGGTTCCGGCGCGAGCTCGGCGCCGCCGTGCATCGCCGCGGCCATCCGCACCAGCCGCGTCACCATGTAATCGGCGGTATGCGGGCCGTACGAGGTCAGCGCCTTGCGGTAGCTGTCGCGGCTCATGTATTCGCGGTAGCTGACCGTGTAGCCGTTGTAATCGCCGGCGTGGCCGACGCCGACCGCGAGCTTGTAGCCGGGCACGCCGAGGTCCTGGATTTCCTCGCGCGTGAAATTGCCCTTGATGTCGGCGATCGCCGGCGGCTCGCTCTCGGCGGTCAGCGCGTAGGCCGGCGCGTCCCAGCCGCGCGCATCGTTGTGGACCTGCGCGCGCATGTGCGCGATCGCGTCGGCATCGAAGTTGTCGCCGGGAATCTGATCGGCGTTGTTCTCCGGATCGGCCGGGTCGAAATAGCGCCGCTGGATCGCGCACGCCGGCGCGTACGCCGGATCGTCCCTGAAATCCGGCAGCAGGCATGCCCAGTCGAAACCGTCGTAGATGTCGCCGCGCGTGTCGTTGAGCCGCGATTCGAGATTGAGGATCAGGTCGGACTGCGGCTCGCACGCGCATGACGCGAGCACGATGTCGCCGATGCGGAACACCTGCAGATGCAGCCGCAGGTTTTCCTCGACGATGCCGACGCCGGGCGCGCTGTAGTGATCGGGCAGCGGCACGCCTTCGGCTTTCAGCGTCGCGTACAGGCGCGCGGTCGCGCCGCTCAGCGCGTTGTCGCCGGGCAGGCCGGTGCGCTGGCAGTCGGGTAGGCCGAGCGCCGGAATGCCGACGTCGCCGTCGAGCGTCAGCTCGGTGCTGCAGTTCGAAACGGTCGGCACCGGATGCGACAGCGGCCCCGGCACCCAGGCGTTGCGGAAATCGACGTCGAAATCGCCGCTCAGCGGAATCAGCGCGTCGCCGTCGCCGATCTGCCGCCAGGCTTTTTCGATGTCGTCGGCGAGGAAGCGCACGTTGCGCTCGGTCTGCACATAGCCGTGGTGGTCCCAGTCGCGCAGCACGCCCTGGCCGGGCGGGCAGTGATCGTCGAGCGGCGCGTCCTGATCTTCCGGCCAGTGGCCGCAGATCTGCGCGTCGTCGTCGAGCAGTTCGGCGTGGTCGGCGCTGTTCTCGGCGCTGCCGACGTCGCCCTGGCTGAACACCAGCGGCGCGCCGAGATCGCGCGCGATGAAGCGTTCGAGCGGCGCGAGATAATCGGCGCTGTGCAGGTTGTACGGTTCGAGGCTTTCCGGATGCTCGCCCCAGTTGACCCACGCGGCGAGCGGCTTCGGATGCTGCGGATCGGACAGATCGTCGAAGCGCATCACGACCAGGCCGTGATCGTTGTATTCGAGCGGATAGCCGGCCGGCGTGCCGTCGGTCGCGGTCGCGAGGCGCACGACATTGCCCTTGTAGACGCGATGGTGGATTTGCGTCGCCCCCATTCGCGCCGGCTTCAGGTTCGCCGCCGCGGTCTCGATCGCTTCGGCCATCTTGCGCGCCTGGTTCTCGAAGAAGCGCGCATCGAACACGTCCTCGAACACGAACAGGCCGACCGCGAGCGTCGACGAATACGCCGAGCTGTGATCGTGCGTGACGTGATAGAGGATCTGTTCGTAGCCGATGCCGGAATCGCCTTGCGCGAGCAATTGCCCGACGCGGCGCAGCAGCATGTCCTGCGCGAGATAGTTGTCGGTCTTCAGCAGCGCGATGCGCTTGCCGTTGCGATCCTCGATGACGATCGCGCGCGCGGTCAGCCGCGACTGCACGCCTTCGCTCGCATGCTTGAGCTTGTGCGTGAGGAACGGATCGAAGTCGCCGTTGATCAGGCCGCCGAGCGTGTCGGTTGCGTATTCGCAGTACTGGCCGGCGCAATAGCCGACGTCCGGCGTCATGTCGACGACGCCGACACCGGCGCGGATGTGGCTGACGGACGTGGCGGGCGGTTCGCCGTTGTCGCCGCCATCGGCGCCACCGTTGCCCTGCGCCGTCGCGAGCGGATGCGAGCTGCCGCACGCGGCGAGCGCGAGCGCGCACAGCAACACGACGATGGGTTTCAGATTCATGGTGTCGTCGGATAGTGCCTCAGGTTGAATTCGTCATTGCGAGGAGACCGAAGGTCGACGAAGCAATCCAGCGGCACAGCTTGATCTGTCTGCGCTGCTGGATTGCTTCGCCGCTGCGCGGCTCGCAATGACGAGTGTCTCTATTTCAGACTGAGTCACGATCTGTCGCCCGTTCCGAATGCCGCGCACAGGTCGGCCGGCAGCAGGCCGAGCTTCAGGCAGGCGTCGGCGAGCGGCGTCTGCGGTTGCAGCAGGCCGCAGAACGCTTCGGGCGCGCCGGCATCCGTGCATTGCTGCGCGAGGCTGCGCTGGATGTAGGTGAGGTTCTGCGCGATGTCGGTCAGCACGCAGGCGTCGCTGGCCGGCGAGGTGCACGCGCGCAGGTATTCGGGGATGTACGCGCTCGCCGGTCCGTCGAACAGCGGGATGTACGCCTCGGCGCGCAGCAGCGGCGCGGTCAGCGGCCCGAGCGAAACGAATTCCTCGTAGTTCGTGAACGGAATCAGGAAGCCGGTGTTGCCGGACGCGTCGAGATAATTGAACTCTTCTTCGGGGATGATGTAGCCGAACGAATTCTGCGTGAGGCCGAGCAGCATCACGTCGGCGCCGGGATTGGTGTTCGCGGCGAGACCGCGGATGAATTCGCCGAAGGTGTTCGTGCCTTCGCCGGGAATCGTCGCGATCTCCAGGCCGCCGGCGCCGCCGAGCGACAGCCGCGTCACCAGCGACTGCGCGACGCTCGGCACCTGGCCGATCTCGGTCTGCACGTTCTTCAGCACGTCGCCGAGACCGGGAATCGCTTCCAGCGCTTCCGGCGTGAAATCGTAATAGCGGTTGAACGCACCGATCGGCGCGGCGGCGAGAAACAGCGGATTGGTGACCGGCAGCGTGACTTCGACATTGCGGATCGCCAGTTCCGGCTTCAGCGGCCGCGATTTCTGCGCGAGCGCGAAGTCGGCGATCGCCTCGCCGCGGCAGCGGACTTTTTCGTAGGCGTTCGGATCGGCGTATGCGCAGTCGCCGCCGGCACCGGACGCGTCGGCGATCGGGCCGTTGTAATACAGAGCGACGCCGCCGTCGCGTTCGAGGCGACGTGCAAGCCCGTAGATGTAGTCGGCGTGCGGAATGCGCGGGTCTTCGTCGATCGCGGTCGGATGCGCGACGTATTGCAGGATGCGCGCGATCGGTTTTCCCGTGCCGGCGTGGTTGAACGTCAGCAGCGCCATGTGCGCGTCGGCATCGGCGTCGACGTCGATATGCGGGCGGCGATAGTTGTTGAACTCGTTGGTCAGGCCGGTCGCGATCGTCGCGTCGGCGCGTGATCGCGATTCGATCGCGGTCTGCAGCGCCTGCGCGGCGCCGGCGTACAGCACGTTGTCGATCCAGTCCTGCGGCACGCCGCCCCACAGACCCTGCAGGTCGGCGCTCGCATGCGAATGCGTCTGGCCGAAGATGATGTGATCGGCATCGATGCACCAGTCGACCGCGCAGCTCGCCGCGACCAGCGCGTCGCGCATGCCGGCCTGGATCAGGTTGCCGGCGCCGATCGCGTCGATCGCGACGAACGCCACGCGCGTGTCGCCGAGTTCCAGCACGCTGACGCGCGCATACGTGTTCTCGGTTTCGTGAAAGCGCTCGGAAACGTAGACCGGCAGCTGCGCCGGCTGCGTCAGGCTCGTGCCGAACTGCGCGAGCGGATTCGGCAGGTTCTGCAACGGATTGATGCCGAAGCCGCCGAGATTGAACTGCTGCAGCTTGCTGCCGGCGTACAGCCGCGATTCCGTGATGCCGTCGATGTCCTGCTGCGTCGGCGTGATGACCGCTTTCGCGGCACCGGCGCACCAGGCGTCGGCGACGCAGGCGTCGTTCGTCGCCGTGTCGTCCTCGCCGGAAACCGGCCGGCTGTGGCCGCAGGCGGCGAGCAGCAACGGGATCAGCAGCAGCGACCATCGCGCCGCACCACGCAGATGACATCCGGACAACGCACTCTCCTCGCATTCGCGCTGCGCGAGGGTCCGACGCTGGCAATGCGATCGCGCGTCCGCCCCCGGTCAGCGCTGTCATGTGGCCGTTCGGACATGCGTCCGGCAAGCGGCCTTATCGAGCGGAATCTTGTGCCGCGCGGTCGATCGCGTCTTGACGAATGCCGCCGTTTGATTGCGAAATGACGACACCGTGACAACCGACAGAAAAGTCCCCCCGCCCGGCGGCGTCATCGCCTCGCTGTATGCGCGCGGCCTGATCGATTATCTGCGCACGCGCGGCGTCGATCCGGATCTGCTGTACGGACCGGCGCGCGTGACCCAGCTCGACGCCGGCCGCGGCCACGAGGAGATTCCGCTCAGCGAATGGATCGCGATGTTCGATCTGGCGATCGCGCATTGCGACGATCCGGCGCTGCCGCTGAAGGCCGGCGCGAGCCTGCACGTCCGTCATCTCGGCGTGCTCGGCCACCTGCTGATGAACTGCGAGACGCTCGGCGAAGTCGCCGATCAGCTTTCGCGTTACATCCGCCTGCTCGGCCAGATCGGCCAGCCGGAGTTGACGGTGAGCGGCGAGCACGCGCATCTGCTGTGGCGCTGGCCGTACGATTCGCCGGCCGCGCCGTGCGTCGCGCAGTTCATGCTCGGCGCGCGCGCGATGTTCATGCGCTGGCTGGCCGACCGCGCCGACCTGCGCTACGACGCGCACCTGCATTTCGCGCGGCCGCCGGACGTTTCCGCGTACGAGCAGGTGTTCGGCGGCACGCTGAAGTTCGGCCAGCCCGACAGCAAGATGATCTTTCCGGCCGCCTACATGCAGCTGCCGGTCGCCAACGCCGACGACGATCTGCGTCGACAGGTCGAGGCGCGCGCGCAGTCGATGCTGCAGCGGTTGTCGGGCGAGCCGGAACTGCTGCGCGCGCTGAAGTCGGTGCTCGGCCGCAATCTCGCGAACGGTCGCGTCGCGCTCGCCGATTCGGCGACCGCGCTGGAGCTGACGCCGCGCACGCTGCAGCGGCGGCTCGACGCGTTCGGCCAGTCGTACCAGCGCGTGCTCGACGAGGTGCGCCGCCATGCCGCCGAGAACCTGCTGCGCGATCCGCACGTGTCGCTGACGCAGATCGCGTTCCTGCTCGGCTATACCGAGCAGAGCACGTTCCACAATGCGTTCCGCCGCTGGACCCAGGTCTCGCCCGGCGTCTATCGCAAGCGCGCGTTCGCGGCCGCCGCCGGCCGACCGTCGCGGCGCGGTCGTCGCGGCACGCGCATCCGATAAGCGCATTTTCTCGTATGGATCGCGTCTCCGGTTTGAATGACGAAGTTCAAACTGAAACCTCGCCGCCGCCCCGTTCCGGAGTGTTCATGACCGCCTGGCTCAAACTCGTTTTCACGCTCGCCTTGCTGGCGATCCTGTCCGCGACCGGCTGGGCGAGCCTGCAGCTGCCGATGTGGGATACGCCACGCGCGGTCGCCACGCATCCGTGGTTCATCGCCACGCTGGTCGATACCTATCTCGCGTTCTTCACGTTCTGGTTGTGGGTCGCGTACAAGGAACGCTCGAATCTCGCGCGCGGGCTATGGCTGCTGCTGATCTTCGCGCTCGGCAATATCGCGATCGCGGCGTACATGCTGATCCGGCTCTGGCGGCTGCCGCGCGATGCGAGCGCCGCGGACCTGCTGCTGCGCGCGCCGTGAGCGACGCGCCGCCGATCGCGGCCACCGCTGCGGGGCGTTCGTGGTGGCGGCGCTGGTTCGTCGCGCCGATCGTCGCGCAGTTGAAGCAAGGCATCACGCCGGAACGCATCGCGCTGACGCTGGCGCTGGCCAGCGTCATCGGCGTGTTTCCGATTCTCGGTGCGACAACCGTGTTGTGCGCGCTGGTCGCAGTAAAGCTGCGGCTGAACCAGCCGCTGATCCAGCTCGCGAACTATCTGGTCTATCCGCTGCAACTGTTGTTGTTGCTGCCGTTCTGCCGCGCCGGCGAGACGCTGTTCGGCCAGCCGCACCTGCCGATCTTCTCGGCCGGTGCGCTGATCGCGCGCTTCGACGCCGGGCCGCTGCGGTTCGTCGCCGATTACGGCATGACCGTGCTGTACGGCGCCGTCGTCTGGGCGCTGATCGCGCCGTTTGCCGTGGCGCTGCTGTATGCCGTGCTGCGGCCGCTGCTGCGCGGCCTCGCGTCGCGCGCGCCGCTCAGTCGAGCAGGCTGAGCACGTTTTCCGGCGGCCGGCCGATCGCCGCGCGACCGCGACGGACGACGATCGGCCGCTCGATCAGCTTCGGATGGCTGGCGAGCACGTCGAGCCACTGTTCGTCGCTGTAGCCGTTGTCCTTCGACAGCCCGAGTTCGCCGAACAGGTCTTCCTTGGTGCGGACGATGTCGAGCGGCCGGACGCCGAGCAGCTTGCAGATCTCGCGCAGCTCGGATTTCGACAGCGGCTGTTGCAGGTATTCGACGACCGGCAGGTCGACGCCGCGCTCCTGCAGCAGCTTCAGCGTCTCGCGGCTCTTGGTGCAGCGCGGGTTGTGCAGGATGCAGTCTTTCATCGCGGGAACCTGGAACAAGTGAAATGGGACGCGGTCATTGTCGCGAAGCCGGCGCGCCGATCAAGCGGCCGTTCATCCTGGCGTCGTTGTCAGACGCTAGACTTTGCCGCCGTGCCGATCCGGAGCCCGTCCTTGCGTCATGTCATTGCCCTCGCCGCGCTGGCGCTGCTGTGCGCCGGCTGCGCCAGTTACCGGACGCCGGGCGGCGCGGCGTCGCTGACGCAGATCGCCGGCATCAGCGCGAGCGACGCGGCGCAGCAGCCGTCGCCGCAGTTTCCGCTCAGCATCGCGGCCGTGCGCGTGCAGGCGGCCGATTACCGGTCGTTGTCGGTGAGCGGCTACGGCAGCGGCCGTTTCAGCGTCATCGCGCCGCCGGAACTGCTGACGGCGGCGCAGTTGCAGGCGCTGGCGCAATGGCCGCAGGTCGCCAGGGTCTCGGTGTTCGATGCGTCGCTACTGCCTTCGAGCTTCGATTCGCTGTCCGACCTGCGCTTCGCGGCGGCCAAGATGCAGGCCGACGTGCTGCTGGTCTATACGCTGGCGACGTCGTTCCGCATCGACGGTCGCGATCGCGATCCGGCCAGCAAGATCGCGCTCGGCGACAAGCCGGATGCCGACGCCGCGGTGAGTTCGACGGCGTCGCTGGCATTCGTCGACGTGCGCACCGGCTTCACGTACGGCGCGACGCAGGCCAGCGCGACCGTGACCGGGCTGGCCGACGCCTGGGATTCGGACGCGGCGCTCGACGCGAAGCGTCTCGATGCCGAGCGGCAGGCATTCGCGGCGCTGCTGGCGGCGGCGGAAAAGAGCTGGAACGGCATCGTCGGCCGTTATCAGTGACGAAGGTCGATGAACTTTGTCGGTGGCCATTCATCGAAGCTGTGCTGGAGTTCGCGCGCGTTCGACAAGAACGTGAAGGTCGCGGTCCGGCCCCCTGACCGTTTTTCGAGAAGTTCCGTCATGCGTCTGCGTTTCGCATTGCTGTTGTCGGTTGCGCTGTTCGGCGGCATCGCCGAGGCCGGCTCGCCGTCGCCGTTCGATCTGGCCGGGCCGACGATGGATGTCGTCATCACGCGCGGCAGGACGATCCTGCCGGCGTCGGAAGTGCCGAATCTGGCGGAAGGCGACCGCATCTGGATCAAACCGGAATTCCCGGCGTCGCAGTCGGCGCATTACCTGATGGTTGCGGCGTTTCTCGCCGGACCGACCAATCCGCCGCCGAAACAGTGGTTCTTCCCGTGCAAGACCTGGACCGGCAAATGCGCGCGCGACGGGCTGACGGTGACGGTGCCGAAAGGCGCGCAGCAGGTGCTGGTGTTCCTCGCACCGGAAACCAACGGCGACTTCGAAGGCATCGTCAGTTCCGTGCAGGGGAGGCCCGGCGCGTTCGTGCGCGCGACGCAGGATCTCAATCAGGCGACGCTCGACCGCTCGCGGCTCGACCGCTATCTCGCGGCCGTGCACGTGCTCGATTACGGCGATCCGGCGCAGCTGAAACTCGTCGCGCCGCTGCTCGCGCGCAGCCTCGCGATCAAGGTCGACGAGAAATGTCTCGACAAGATTCCGCAGTTGCAGGCGGCATGCCTGACGCAGAACCAGGATTCGCTGATCCTCAACGACGGCCACAGCATGTCGATCGCCGAGACGCTGACGTCCGGCCCGGCCGCCGATCTGGTGATGGCGGCGAGCGTCACGCCGGAACTCGGCTACGGCGTCTACAGTCCGTACATCGCGTCGGTGCTCGACATCGTCCGCATCTTCGATTCGTTCAGCACCGCGCAGTACCAGTACATCCCGGCGCTGTCGGCGCATCGCGGCAACAAGCTGGCGCTGACACTGAACACGCCGCCGTCGTTCTACAACCCGAAATCGGTGATGGTCGTCGCGCTGCCGGCGGTCGAGAAGCCGCGCCTGCCGCCGCTGCATGCGGTCGATCCGACCGAGATCTACTGCGCGAGCCGCGACGATCTGGTGTTGCCGGTCGAAGGCGCGCCGCTCGCGTTCTCGACCGACTATGCGCACGACATCGTGCTCAGCGTCAGCGGCAAGGACGGCAAGACGATCCGCCTGCCGGCGCACGCCGATGCCGCGCGGGGCGGTTATGTCGTCAACACCGCGCGGCTGCAGTCGGCCGAACTCGGCGACACGATCCGCGCATCGCTGCAGGGCTACTGGGGTTTCGAGCCGTACGTCGGTCCGGGCTTCGAACTGACCAATGCGCACAGCAACGACTGGACGCTCGCCGAAGGCGACGAGGACGCGCTGATCGTCGGCCGGCCGGACACCGTGCATCTGCGCACCGACAGCGTCAGCTGCGTCGACAACATCATGCTGCGCGATCCGGCCGGCAAGGAGCTGAAAGCCGAATGGAAGCCGCTGAAGCCGGGCCTCGTCGAGGTCAAGCTGCCGCTGCAGGACGCGCAGCCCGGCACGATCAGCCTGATGATCGATCAGTACGGCACGACCCAGCCGCATCTGATTCCGCTACAGGTGTTCTCGAATCCGGGCCGCCTCGACGGCTTCGTCATCCACGCCGGCGACGTGCAGGGCGTGCTGAGCGGCAGCCGCCTCGATGAAGTCGCGAGCCTGACGATCGGCGATCTGCTGTTCCAGCCCGGCGCGCTGACGACGCAGGGCGGCAACGACCGGCTGACGATGACCGCGGCCGACGCGCAGGCCGCGGCGGCGCTGAAGCCGGACCGCGACGCGGCCGCGCGCGTGTCGCTGAAAGACGGACGCGTCGTCCGCCTGAAAGCGCTGATCGATCTGCCGCGGCCGAGCGTCAGCCTGATCGGCAAGAGCGTGCGGCTCGCGCCGGACGGCCCCGCGAACAACATCCAGCTCGGCGATGCCGACGAGCTGCCGCAGGATGCGCGGCTGACGTTCTCGATGCGCGCGCAGACGCCGTCACGGTTCACGCCGCAGCAGACGATCGAAGTCGCGACCGCCGACGAATCGTTCTCGACGACGCTGAGCATCGCCAACGGCGGCATCAAGCTGGAGAATTCCAGAGTCGCGCTGGCGACGCTCGAACCGGCGAAGGCGTTCGGCTTCTCGGCGTTCGGCCCGCTGAAATTCCGCGCCGTCGTCGATGCGGTCGCCGGCGACTGGCTGCCGCTCGCGACGCTCGTGCGTCTGCCGGTGCTGAAGACACTGAAATGCCCGGCCGATCCGAAACTCGCGTGCGTGCTGTCCGGTGCCGATCTGTTCCTGATCGATTCGGTGTCCGGCAACGCCGGCTTCGATCCGGCGGTGCAGGTGTCCGACGGGTTTCCCGGCGCCAGCCTGCCGGTGCCGCATCCGGACGGCGATCGGCTCTACGTGAAACTGCGCGACGAACCGGGCGTCATCAATCCCGTCGTGCTCGACGTGCAGACGCTGCCGTCGCCGAAGGACGATGTCAGCGATGCGGCGTCGAAGGGTGATGCGCCGGCGCCGCAAAGTGCGGCGCCATCTGCAAATGCCGGCGCCGCACCGTCGCCGGTGGCGTCGTCAGCCGGACCGGGCGCGCCGTAAGGCCAGCGGCAGGGCCGCGGCGCGGATCCCGTTCTCAGACGCGGACGCTGCGGCCGTAGATGAAGTCGAAACTGAAATCGCGGATCGCGGCCTTGGCGTCCTGGAAGTCCGCCATGCGCGCGAGCCGCGCCGGCACCTTCATCAGCTTTTCCTGCGCCTGGCGGCCGGCTGCGGACAGGCCGCTCATCGCGCCGATCTTCCAGAAGCCGAGCAGTTCCTCGACGATCTGCTGGTACTGGCGTGCGCAGAAGATGCCGGCGCGCCGCACCACTTCGCTCATCTCGTCGTAACCGGCGATCGCCGCGCCCGGCATCGCGAAGTTCAGTGTCACTTTCAGCAACGAGACCAGCGCATGGTTCGGATCGCGGTCGAGGATCGCGCCGAACACCGCGCGGTAGAACTGGTAGTGCCGCGATTCGTCGCCGGCCAGATGCGCGAGCACTTTCTGCGCCATCGGTTCGACCGGTGCGCATAGACGGCCGGTGTTGGCATGCGAGACCTGCGTGGCCTTTTCCTGCAGCGAGGTGTACGCGAGCAGGCGGTACGGATCGTCTTCCCAGTCCGGGTTGAAGCCGGCGGCGATGTAGCGGTACTGCAGTTGTTCGAGCGCGCCCATGTCGAACAGCCGCGCGTCACGGACGTAATCGCGCAACGCGCAGCCGTGGCGGTCTTCCTCGGCCGTCCACAGGTTGTTCCATTCGCGCCACGGCCCACTGTTGCCGAGATAGACGGCGATCAGGCGGTGGAAATGCGGCAGGCCTTCCTCGGTCAGCAGGTTCAGCGCGACCGCGACGCGGACCGTGTCCGGCAGCCCGCGCGCCGCGTCGCGGATGCGCGCGACTTCGCCGTCGGCGGCGGCGTCGAGATTGGCGTCGGCCGGCATCAGGTCATTGGGGAACCAGAGCCGCCGCTTCTCGACATGAAGCGCCATCTGCTGGACGACGGTGTCCTCGATCGAGGTGAGGACCTCGATGCGGTCGGCGATACCGAACTGCGTGCTGTGCGCCACACCAGACATCTTCATGACTCCGCGGTCGGAACGACCGCTGCTGACGGCCCGAGGCCCACGAAATCGAGAGTATAGGAAATCCGGCTTACCCGCGATGCGCCAGCGCCAGGAACTCCTCGCGCGTCCGGTGATCCTCGCGGAAGCGGCCGAGCATCACCGACGTGACCATCGTCGAATTCTGCTTCTGCACGCCGCGCATCATCGCGCACAGATGCTGCGCTTCGATGACGACGCCGACGCCGTGCGCGCCGGTCACCGACTGGATGCAGGTGCCGATCTGCTGCGTCAGGTTCTCCTGGATCTGCAGGCGGCGCGCGAACATGTCGACGATGCGCGGGATTTTCGACAGGCCGATGACCTTGCCGGACGGCAGATAGGCGACGTGCGCCTTGCCGATGAACGGCAGCAGGTGGTGCTCGCACAGCGAATACAGCTCGATGTTGCGGACGATGACCATTTCGTCGTTGCTCGACTCGAACACCGCGCCGTTGACGATCTCCTCGATGTCCTGCTCGTAGCCCTGCGTCAGGAATTCCATCGCCTTGGCGGCGCGCAGCGGCGTGCGCAGCAGACCTTCGCGCTCGGGGTTCTCGCCGATCGCCTCGATGATCGCGCGGAATTGCTCTTCCATGGTGTCGGTCCGTCTTGTCGTTGTTTCCCCGGACATTATCTCATGCGTCGCGGCCGGCGACGGACGCGCGAAAATTCCGATAGTGCCTCCGTTTGAAATAAAAGCATCCGTCATTGCGAGCCGCGCAGCGGCGAAGCAATCCAGCGGCACGGCCGGATTGCGCCCTGCAGCTGGATTGCTTCGTCGACCTTCGGCCTCCTCGCAATGACGAATTTCAAACTGAGGCACCACCAAAATTCCGCGGCGGTACAGCGGCAGGCCTTAAAATGCCGCCATGAGTCGCAAGCGCCCGAGCGGCGAAATCCGTGATGTCCCGATCGACCTGATCCGCCCCGGCAGCCAGCAGGCGCGCCGGCACTTCGACGCGGACGCGCTCGACGAACTCGCGGAGAGCATCCGCGAGTCGGGCGTGATCCAGCCGGTCGTGCTGCGCACGCGCGTCTGGGGTTACGAGCTGCTTGCCGGCGAACGCCGCTGGCGCGCGTCGCAGAAAGCCGGACTGCACGAGATTCCGGCGATCATCCGCGACGATCTGTCCGACACCGAGGCGTTCGTGCTCGGCCTGATCGAGAACCTGCAGCGCGAATCGCTGACGCCGATGGAGACCGCGGCCGGCCTCAAGCGGCTCGGCGAGCTGTTCGATCTCAAGCACGCCGAGATCGGCGAGCGCGTCGGCAAGTCGCGCGAATACGTCACCAACTATCTGCGCCTGCTCAATCTGGTGCCGGACGTCGCGGCGCTGGTCAACGACGGCCACATCCTGCTCGGCCACGCCAAGGTGCTGGCCGGCGTGCCGTTCGATCAGCAGCTCGGCTGGGCCGACCAGATCATCCGCCACAAGCTGACGGTGCGCGGTCTCGAACAGCGCATCGCCGCGGCGCGCGACAAGCTGGTCGTGTTCCGGCCCGGCACGCCGACCGACTGGCAGGTGCTGGAGCGCGAGCTGTCGGACCATCTGGCGTGCCCGGTCGTCGTCAGCGCCGACAAGTCCGGCAAGGGCGAGCTGCGCGT
>DASSVA010000149.1:0-4639 GCA_035706385.1 Solimonas sp.
GCGGTGAAGCGCGTCGAGGCGAGCATCGACTGGAGCTCGTGCCGCCAGCCGGATTATCCGAACCGCTCCAAGGATCGCGGCGAACAGGGCATCGTCACGCTGCTGTTCAGCCTCGATGCGAGCGGCGACGTGCTCGACGGGACGATCAAGCAGAGCAGCGGATCGGATCGTCTCGACGATGCCGCCTTGCGCGCGATCCGCAAGTGCCATTTCAGGCCGGCGACGGTCGACGGCGAAGCGGTCGCGTCGCGCACGACGATCCGCTTCCAGTGGAAGCTCGACGGCCTTTGAGCATCGCACCGCCTGCGGATGAAACAGCCGCGCGGTTCTGCCACTATGGCCTGGCGCCCCGCCGACTCTTGTTGCACGCACGCCGGACGTCGATGCGCAACATTGTCGACGCGACCGGCATCCATCGCTGCGACCGCTCCCTCATGCCGAGACCCCGAACCTGATGAGGCCACCCGCGGATCACAACAACAAGAAGCCGTCGGATCAGCGACGGCGCTACGAAAGCCCGCTGCGGCAGCAACAGGCCGCGCAGACGCGCGAGAGCATCATCGCCGCCGGCGCCGCGATCACCCATCAGCTCGCGAGCTGGGACTGGCGCGCGCTGACGTTCCGCGCGGTCGGCGAACGCGCCGGCGTCAGCGAGCGCACCGTGCACCGGCATTTCGCGACCGAGCGCCAGCTTCGCGAAGCGATCATCCAGCGGCTGGTCGAGGAATCCGGCGTCGCGCTCGACCATCTCGAACTCGACGAGTTCGCCGGCGTATCGGCGCGCATCTACGAATACCTGTCGTCGTTCTCGGTGCGCTACCAGCCGCCGTCCGATCCGTCGTTCGTCGCGCTCGACCAGCAGCGCCGCCGCCTGCTGCTCGACGCCGTTGCGAACGCGGCGCAGCGCTGGCCGGAAAGCGATCGTGAAATCGCGGCGGCGATGCTCGACATGCTCTGGCATCCGCCGCTGTACGAGCGGCTCAGCGCCGCATGGCAGTTCGACACCGGCCGCGCGACGCGCGCGATCGCGTGGATGATCGGCCTCGTCGAACAGGCGATCCGCGAAGACCGCCGACCCGGCGACGGCGACTGAAACGCGCGGCGGGCGTTGCGCCCGCCGCATCGTTTTCCGGATTCAGCCACGCACGCCGGTGAACGGGAACGAACCCATGAAGCCGGCCTTGGCCTTGCCGCTGATCGTGTCGCCCTGCACGCTGCCCTTGAACTGCACCTTGAGCTTCATCGGCTTGGTGACCTGGTTGATCCACGAGATCTCGCCGCCTTCGTAACGCGCTTCGAGAATCGGCGAGGTCATGCCCTGCCCGCTCTGCGTACCGCCGAGCGTGCCGTTGCGGCTCTCCAGCACCAGCACCGTGTCGATCGCGCCGGTCGGTCCTTTCAGCGTGATCTTCCAGGTGCCGTCGACCGATGCCGGTGCCGCGCCCGTCGCGGCCGGTGCCGGCGCCGCAGCTGCCGGCTTCGCGGCGGCGGCCGGCCGCTTGTTGCCGAAATACGCCGGCAGCGTTTCCCAGCCGCGCACCGACGAGGTCGGCGACAGCGACGCGTTTTCCAGATCGACTTCCCACTGCGGGAAACGCTTGAGCACTTCCTCGAGCGCGATGCGGCCTTCGAGGCGCGCGAGCACCGCGCCGACGCAGGTGTGGATGCCGCCGCCGAACGTCAGATGCGGACGGGCTTCGCGATGGATGTCGAACGTATCGCCGTTGCCGAAACGGCGATCGTCGCGATTCGCCGAGCCGGTGAGGAACATCATCACGCTGCCCTCGGGCACCTTGCGGCCGTGCAGCTCGATGTCGCGCGTGACGTAGCGCGACATGTGCGGCGCCGGCGGTTCGAAGCGCAGGATTTCCTCGATCGCCTGCGGAATCAGCGCCGGGTTCTCGACGAGCTGGCGGCGTTGGTCGGGATGCTCGGCGAGCACCTTGCCGCTCCAGCCGATCAGGCGGTTGGTCGTCTCGTTGCCGGCGCCGGCGAGCACGTTGACCAGCGTCAGCACCTCGTCGCGCGTCAGCCGGCGCATCGTGCCGGTCTCGTCCTTGAACTCGGTGGTCATCAGCTCGGTCATCACGTCGTCCGACGGATTCTTCACGCGCCAGTCGACGTATTCCTCGAAGCCCTGGCCGATCGTCGCGAACTCGACCGCCATCGGCTTGCCGGCATCGGTGCGCATGCGGTTGTCGACGCTCTCGCGCACCGCCGCGTAATCCTGTTCGGGAATGCCGAGCAGCGCGCCGATGATGCGCATCGGCATCTGCGCGCCGAGGTTGGCGATGAAATCGAAACCGTCGCCGCCGACCAGCGGATCGAGGCATTGCGCGCAGATCTCGCGAACACGGTTTTCGAGCGCGACCATGCGCTTGGGCGTGAACATCCGCTGCAGCAGCACGCGATACTGCGTATGCGACGGCGGATCGGAAAAGATCAGCAGGCCCGGCGGAAAATCCGGATTGGCCTTGATCACTTCGAGGATCGCGCCGCGCGCCGAGCTGAACGTCTCGCGATCCTTGAGACCGCGTTCGACGTCCTCGAAGCGGCTCACCGCGTAGAAGTCGAATTCGTCGTTGTAATACAGCGGCGCCTCTTCGCGCAGGCGCCGGAACACCGGATACGGATCGGCGGTGATCTCGACCTTGTACGGATCGTAATAGACGGCGTCGTTGCTCATCGGCGGTTCCCGTTGCGGCGTTTATTCATGTCATGACAATGTCGCGAATATAAAAGCGCGTCAATCGATTGCGCGCGACCAGCGGCGTTCGCGCAGCGCGATCGCGCATCGGGGCAAAACCGTGTCGGTCTACGGACAAGTGCGCCGCGCCGGGCGACGCGCAGCGACGCTCAGCCGGCGGCGCGCGGCGCGCCGAGCCGTTCGCCGACCTTCTGGCGCAGCAGCTCGGATTTGACCTTGCCGTTGCCGGTCACTTCGACCTCGTCGTCGGCGAAGAACAGGATTTCCTTCGGCACCTTGAAGCTCGCGAGCCGCGCTTTCAGGAATGCGCTGATCGCGCCGGCATCGAGCGTCGCGCCGTCCTGCGCGACGATGCACGACACCACCATCTCGCTCAGCGTCGGATGCGGCACGCCGACGGTCTGCGCGCGGCGCACGCCGGGATAGGTCGACAGTACCGCGTCGATTTCGAGCGGCGAGACGTTCGCGCCGCCGGTCTTGATGATCTCGGTCAGCCGGCCTTCCCAGTACAGGCGCCCCACTTCATCGACATAACCGCCGTCGCCGGTGCAGTAATAGCCTTCGGTGTCGAAGGTTTCGTCGGCGCCCTTGCCGATGTAGCCGAGCATCAGCGTCGGCCCTTTGAGGCAGATCTCGCCGCGCTGGCCGCGCGGCACGACCGCGCCGCTCTGCGGATCGACGATCTTCAGCGTGTTGCCGGGCAGCGGTTCGCCGGCGCTGCCGGCGTACTGCTCGACCGAGGTGTTCGCCGTGTACGTCGTCGCGGCGGTCATCGTCTCGGTCGTGCCGAACGTCATCGGCAGGCGCCAGTCGATGCGGACGGTCGGATGCGTCTTCAGCAGATCGGCATTGGTGACGTAACGCAAACTCGACAGATCGGCGCTCGCCCAGTTCGGCATTTCCTGCAGCCGCGCCCACTGGTGCGGACGGCCGGACAGGAACGTGATGCGCTCGCTCTGCATCAGCTTCAGCGCGG
Source organism: Solimonas sp. (assembly GCA_035706385.1). Taxonomy (GTDB): domain Bacteria; phylum Pseudomonadota; class Gammaproteobacteria; order Nevskiales; family Nevskiaceae; genus Solimonas. The sequence goes on from DASSVA010000149.1 coordinate 3,684, forward strand.
TTTCGGGCTCGAAATACGGTTGCAGGATGACGGCGCCGCCGGTCGACAGCGCGATGCCGACGACCATCGTGATGTTCGCCGACCAGAACAGACCGTTGCCGGTCCAGCTGCGCACCGCGCCTTCGACGCTCATCACGCGCGGCCAGCGCCACCACTGGATCGCGAACGCGCGCTGCGCGTGCAGGATGCCTTTCGGCAGGCTGGTCGTGCCCGACGAGAAGAACAGGCCGCCGGCGTCGGTCGGCACGACCGTCGCCGCGCGCGCGTCGACGATCGCGTCATCGATGCCACGACCGCGCGCGAGGAAATCCGCGTAGCGCTCGAACGGCGCTTGCAGATCGGCGCGATCGTCGCCGGTCACCGACGGCAGCCGCACGAGGCGTTGCAGGAACGGGAACTTCGCCGACTGCAGCGCGCCGGGCGCGGCGCGCGAAATCTCCGGTTCGAGCTCGGCGAGCATCGCGCCGAAATCCTTCTTCAGCACACGGCCGTCGAACAGCAGCACGGACACGCCGGACAGCGCCAGCAGCTGCTCGAGTTCGGCCGGCGTCGAAAAGGTACTGAGGCCCACCGACACCGCGCCGGCCAGGCCGCAGCCGAACACGGCGGCGAGATACTCCGGCCGGTTCGTCATCATCACGCCGACGCGGCCGTCCTTGCCGACGCCGCAGGCGATCAGCGCCTTGGCGAACTCAACCGAACGATCCCACAGATCCTGGTAGGTCCAGCGTTCGACGCCGTGCGCGCCGTGCATGACCAGCGCCTCGCGATCGCGATGGCGCTGCGTCACTTCGCGAAGGTAGGCCGGGATCGTCAGCGCGCCCATGCCCGGCTCGTCGGCGAGCGGGCTGCCGTGGACGACGGACATGGACGACGACGCGTTGGTGGACATGGATGCTTGGCGTCTCTGTCAAGATGCATTCCCTCTCCCCATCGCGCATGCGGGAGAGGCGTTT
>DASSVA010000150.1:0-14064 GCA_035706385.1 Solimonas sp.
GCGGATGGGGAAGACGGCACAGGCGACGAGGCAGGTACCGAGGAAGCTGCGATGCGGGTCCACAGTCGCTCCAGGCTGAGCCGCAATTGCGGAGCCGTCAGCGTGCGGCTGCCCGGCTTGGCGAGAATCACCAGATCGACCGCCGGCAGATTGCGATGATTCAGGCGGAAGGTATCGCGAATCTTACGCTTGAGCCGGTTGCGATCGACGGCCAGCGGCAGGGATTTTTTCGAAATCGCCAGCCCGAGCCGGGCGAATCCGAGCGGATTGGCGATGCTGACCGCCGTCAAACCCCGCTCGTGTATCCGCACTCCACGCTCGAAGACGGCCTTGAACTCTGCCGGCTTGAGCAAGCGGGCGCGCCGCGGAAAGCGCGCCGCCTTGTCCATGACCGAACGATGCTTACGGGCAGAGACGCTTGCGACCCTTGGCGCGGCGACGCGAAATCACCGCGCGACCACCCTTGGTCGCCATACGGGCGCGGAAGCCATGCGTACGGGCGCGGCGCAGCTTCTTCGGCTGATAAGTGCGCTTGGACATGAGTCACCTGAGCTTGCAAATGCAAAAAGGGCGCGGAGTGTAGCGGCTGGCGATATCGTGTTCAAGCTCGGCATTCATGCAAAGCTGTGGATAAGCCTGGACCGAGGCTATAGACTTCGGGGCCGGGCGCCATCGCCGCCCTCGCAGCACGGCCGTTCGCCGGCCGCTTATCGATTACAAGAACCATGCAAGAAGAGGATCTCTGGGCGCAATGCGTGCGTTGGCTGGAGGGCGAACTGCCCGACCGCGACGTGCATACATGGATTCGTCCGCTGCAGCCGGTGTTCGTTCGCGACCGCCTCAATCTGCTCGCGCCGAACCGGATGGTGATGGAGCGGGTCCGCCAGGATTTTCTCGACTTGATCCGCCGCGGCGTGCGCGTCAGTGGCGGCCGCGACATCATCGAAGTGGACGTCGCGGTCGGTGCGATCGAAGCGGGTCGCGCGGCGGCTCCGGTCGCGACAACGGAATTCGGCGGCAGCGAAGAAAGTCCGCCGACCGTCGCCGGCAAGCTGAACCCGGATTACACCTTCGTCAACTTCATCGAAGGCAAATCGAATTCGCACGCGCGCGCGGCGGCCGAGCATGTCGTCGAAACGCCGGGCGGCACCTATAACCCGCTGCTGATCTACGGCAGCTCGGGTCTCGGCAAGACGCATCTGATGCACGCCGTCGGCAACGCCATCCTGCGCGGCAGCCAGCGCGCGCGCGTGATGTACGTCGGTGCCGAGCAATGGATGAACCAGTTCACGTCGGCGATCCGCCACGGCCGCATGGACGAGTTCAAGAACTTGTATCGCTCGGTCGACGCGCTGCTGATCGACGACATCCATTTCTTCGCGCACAAGGAACGGACCCAGGAAGAGTTCTTCCATACGTTCAATGCGCTGATCGACGGCCGCAAGCAGATCGTGCTGACGTCCGACCGCTATCCGAAGGACGTCGACGGCATCGATGAGCGACTGAAGTCGCGTTTCACCTGGGGACTGGCCGTCGCTGTCGAGCCGCCCGATCTCGAAACCCGCGTCGCGATCCTGCTCGCCAAGGCCGACCAGAACAAGGTGACGCTGCCGAAGGAAGTCGCGCTGTTCGTCGCGCAGCGCGTGCGCTCGAACGTGCGCGAACTCGAAGGCGCCCTGCTGCGCCTGTCGGCGAGCTCGCGGCTGCGTGGCGAAGCGATGACCGTCGAGTTCGCGCGCGCGACGCTGAAGGACATGCTGGCCGCTTACGAGCGGATGGTGACGATCGACAACATCAAGCGCACGGTCGCCAATTACTACAACATCCGCGTCACCGATCTGAATTCACCGCGCCGGACCCGCTCGCTGGCGCGGCCACGTCAGGTCGCGATGGCGCTGGCCAAGGAACTGACGCAACACAGCCTGCCGGAAATCGGTGAAGCTTTCGGCAAGGATCACACGACCGTGCTGCATGCCTGTCGCAAGATCGCCGAGTTGCGCGAAGGGGAAGTGAAGTACCGCGAGGATTACGAAAACCTGCAGCGCCAGCTCGGCTTTTGAATCATTTGTGGAAAGATGGCGGCACAGAAATGGGGATAGCGTTTGCAGCAATCTGTGGATAAATTCCACCCAGGGTTTATCCACAGGAAAAGGGCATGCCGGCCCAGTGTCTGGCAACCAAGGAAAAGAATAAGCAACATTTTGATTTTAAAAGAATAAGCGTAAAACGTTCACAAACCAGGCCGATGCTTATTGCTGCTGGTTTGAGTTTCTTCGAAAAGTGAATGATCGGATCGAGCCATGAAATTGCAAGTTGGTCGGAATGAACTGTTGTCGGCACTGTCGGCCGTGATCGGAGTCGTCGAGCGTCGTCAGACCTTGCCGGTGCTGTCCAACTTCCTGTTGGAACTGCGCGACGATGAGCTGATCGTCACCGGTACCGATCTCGAAATCGAACTTGAGGCACGGGCTCGCGTACAGAATCTCGCGCCGGGCCGGGCGACCGTACCGGCGCGCAAGCTGTTCGACATCTGCCGGGGTTTGCCGGAAGGTGCCGAGATCAGCCTGGAGATGACGGGCGACAAGGCGCAACTGAAATCCGGCCGCAGCCGTTATTCGCTGTCCTGCCTCAAGGCCGACGAGTTTCCGGCGCTGGGCCGGGTCGTCGACGGCAAGGAACTGCAACTGCCGCGCAACCAGCTGCGTTCGCTGATCGAGCGCACGCAGTTCGCGATGGCGCAGCAGGATGTCCGTTATTACCTCAACGGCACCTTGCTTGAAGTCGGTGCCAACCGCGTACGCGCGGTCGCGACCGATGGTCATCGGCTGGCTCTCAGCGAGATCGAAGCGGACACCGGGATCGGCGAACGGCTGCAGGTCATCGTGCCGCGCAAGGCCGTGCTCGAGCTGCAACGGCTGCTCGATGCAACCGACGATCCGGCGCAGATCCGCATCAGCGCGACGCAGATCGAAGTCGATCTGGACGTCGTGCGACTGACGACCAAGCTGATCGATGGCCGGTTCCCGGATTACGAGCGCGTGGTACCGGAATCGGGCGACAAGAAACTGCAGGCCGATCGGGAAACCGTCAAACGCGCGCTGGCGCGCACGGCGATCCTGTCGAACGAGAAATTCCGCGGCGTGCGCCTGACGATCGACGGCAACAAGCTCGGTTTGCAGACGCACAACCCCGAACATGAAGAAGCCGAGGAAGATCTCGAAGTCAGCTACGAGGGTGGTCCGATCGAGATCGGCTTCAACGTCAACTACCTGCTCGATGCGCTGGGCGCGCTGGTCAGCGAGGAATTCGTGATGGAGTTGAAGAACGCCGATTCCAGCGGCTTGATCCACGCGGCGGGCGACGAGTCCAGCAAATACGTCGTGATGCCGATGCGGCTCTAGCGTCCATGCGGATCGTTCAGCTCAAAGCTGAAAACTTTCGACTGTTCGAACACCTGAGCCTGCCGTTATCCGGCAGGCTCAATTTGTTTGTGGGCGAGAATGCCGCCGGCAAAACCACGCTGCTCGAAATGATCTATTGCCTGAACCGGGCGCGATCGTTCCGCGGCAGCACCGCTCCCGAACTGGCCGGTCCCGTGCAAAAACAATGGACGGTGTTCGCGGCAACCGAGGATCCGGCGCGGATGCGCCATACGCTCGGCGTGCAGTGGACGATCGACGGCCTCGCATTGCGGGGTGACGCGAATCCGCTGACCAGCCTGGAATTGTTGCAACAGTGCCCGACGCAGATTCTCGAACCGGGCATGCATCGGGTGGTTCTCGAAGGACCGACATACCGGCGCAGCTTCATCGACTGGGGTGTGTTCCACGTGGAACATTCGTTTATCGATGTCTGGCGCCGCTATCGCCGTGCCCTCAAACAACGGAACCAGCTTTTGCGATTGCGGCGCAGTGAAGACGAGGTCGCCGCGTGGGAGCCGGAACTCGCCGAATCGGGCGAAGTACTCGATGTGCTGCGCCGCGAACATCTGCAGTCGATCGCGCCGAGCGTCAATTCCTGGATCCAGACGTTTCTCGGAGAAGGGCGATGGACCTTCGATCTGGCGTCCGGCTGGAAAGCTGACATGGGGCTGCGGGAGGCGTTGAAACAGCAGCGTGGCCGCGACATGGAGTTGGGCGCGACGACGGTCGGCCCGCATCGCGCGGAGCTGAAAATTCGTGCGGACGAACGCACGGTGCGCAATCGAATCAGCCGCGGCCAGCAGAAGCTGCTGCTTGCTGCGATGCTGCTGTCGCAATGCGACCAGATCGGTCGAGTGCGCGGTGCGTGGCCGATCATCCTGCTCGACGATTTCACCGCCGAACTGGCGCCGCGCTATCAGGATCGGTTGATTGCTGCATTGCTCGATTATCCGGGACAAAGTTTCGTCACGGCGTTCGAAGCGCTGCCGAAGCTGGCAGCGGCCGGCGCGATGTTCCACGTGGAACATGGAAAAGTTCGTTATTGACCTCATATAAAGCGTTTGTCCCCAGCTTTATCCCCGAAGCGCGGCGTCCCCGGATGCTAAAATCGACGCTTCATGTCCGAGCCTGATCCGATGACTGCGCAAGCGAATCCTGATTACGACGAATCGAGCATCCAGCAACTGGAAGGTCTGGAAGCGGTGCGCAAGCGGCCCGGCATGTATATCGGCGACACATCCGACGGCACCGGCCTGCATCACATGGTGTTCGAGGTCGTCGACAACGCGATCGACGAAGCGCTGGCAGGGCACTGCGACGACATCGTCGTGACGATTCACGCCGACAATTCGATCTCGGTGACCGACAACGGTCGCGGGATTCCGGTCGGCGTCAAGCTCGACGACAAACACGAACCGAAACGCACCGCCGCCGAGATCGTCATGTGCGTGCTGCATGCCGGCGGCAAGTTCAACCAGAACAGCTACAAGGTGTCCGGTGGCCTGCATGGCGTCGGTGTCTCGTGCGTCAATGCGTTGTCGAAATGGTTGCGATTGACCATCCGCCGCGACGGCAAGAAGCATTTCATCGAATTCAACCGCGGCGTCGCCGTCGATCGTCTCATCGAGGTCCACGACGGGGTCGAGGTGTCGCCCTTGAAGGTGCTCGGCGAGACCGACAAGCGCGGCACCGAAGTGCATTTCTTCGCCGACGAGGAAATCTTCGGCAAGATCGAATATCACTATGAAATCTTCGCGAAGCGTCTGCGCGAACTGTCGTTTCTCAACAACGGCGTGCGCATCCGCCTGGTCGATCTGCGCAACGGCAAGGAAGAGGACTTCGCGTTCTCGGGCGGCGTCAAGGGTTTCGTCGATTACATCAACAAGGCCAAGACGCCGCTGCATCCGACGGTGTTCCATTCCAGCGGCGTTGCCAACGTGCCGGTCGGCACGGGGCCGGCCGTGCCGGTCGATGTCGAAGTCGCGATGCAGTGGAACGACAGCTACGCCGAACAGGTGCTGTGCTTCACCAACAACATTCCGCAATCGGACGGCGGCACGCATCTGACGGGATTGCGCGCGGCGATGACGCGCGTCATCAACAAGTTCATCGAACAGAACGAATACGCCAAGCGCGCGAAGGTCGACATCACCGGCGACGACATGCGCGAAGGTCTGGCCTGCGTGCTGTCGGTGAAGATGCCCGATCCGAAATTCGCGTCGCAGACCAAGATGAAACTGGTATCGAGCGAAGCGCGCCCGGCCGTCGAGGAAGTCGTCGCCGAGAAGCTGTCCGAATTCCTGCTCGAACGCCCGGCGGAAGCCAAGGCGATCTGCGGCAAGATCGTCGAGGCGGCGACCGCCCGCGAAGCGGCGCGCAAGGCGCGCGAGATGACGCGCCGCAAAGGCGTGCTCGACGGCGTCGGCCTGCCGGGCAAGCTGGCCGACTGCCAGGAAAAGGATCCGGCGAAGTCCGAGCTGTTCCTCGTCGAGGGTGATTCGGCCGGCGGCTCGGCGAAGCAGGGCCGCGACCGGCAGTTCCAGGCGATCCTGCCGCTGAAGGGCAAGATTCTCAACGTCGAACGCGCGCGCCTCGACAAGATGCTGTCGTCGCAGGAAGTCGCGACGCTGATCACGGCGCTCGGTTGCGGCATCGGCAAGGACGACTTCAAGCCGGAAAAACTGCGCTATCACCGCATCATCATCATGACCGACGCCGACGTCGACGGCGCGCATATCCGCACGCTGCTGCTGACGTTCTTCTACCGCCACATGTATGCGCTGGTCGAGAGCGGCTACATCTATATCGCGCAGCCGCCGCTGTACAAGCTCAAGAGCGGCAAGCAGGAAACCTACGTCAAGGACGATCACGAACTCAACGAGTGGCTGATCGGCTCGGCGCTCGACAACGCCGCGCTGCAGGTTGGCGCGCAGCCGCTGGCCGACGACGAACTGGCGGCGCTGAGTCGCGAATATGCGGCGGTCGGCGAGATGATCGATCGCATCGGCCGCCGCTACGACCACCATGTGCTCAGCGAACTCGCGCGGCTCGCGCCGGTGCCGACGGGCGACGCCGAGCTGGCGGATTGGGCATCGCGGCTGCAGACGGCGCTGAACGCCGATGGTTTGCGCGGGCAGTTCGTCGTGGAGGCCCGGCTGCGCACCGAGGGGCCGCAAATCCACGTCTCGCGCAGCGTTCATGGAAACCAGCAAGTCATTGCTTTCGAAGACGATTTCTTCGCCGGCCCGGATTATCAGCGGATCGCCGCACTGCGCCGCCGGATTGCCGAATTGCAAGGCGGCGAACTGCAGGTGCGCCGCGGCGAGCGCGGCCAGACGGTCGAAAGCTTCGACGATGCGTTCGCGTGGCTGCTCAGCGAGGCGCGGCGCGGCCTGCATGTGCAGCGCTATAAAGGACTCGGCGAGATGAATCCGGAGCAGCTCAGCGAAACGACGCTGGAGCCGAAGAACCGGCGTCTGGTCAAGGTCGACGTCGAGGACGTCGTCGCCGCCGATCAGATCTTCACGACGTTGATGGGCGAACACGTCGAACCGCGGCGCGACTTCATCGAGAAGAACGCGCTGCTGGTCGGCAATCTCGATCTGTGATCCGCGTCAGTCGGCCGCCAGCGCTTCGGCGGCCGCCAGGTTGAGGCGCCGGTACGGCCGTCCGTCCTGCGGGCTGAGCGGTGTGCGGCGCAGATCGTCGAGCGCGAACACGGCGATGTCGACGCCGAGTCCGTCGATTTCCAGTTGCATCAGCGGCATCGTTTCCTCGCGGCCGTCCGGATAGCGATAACGCCGCTCGGACAGTTCGAACGGCAGACCTTGTTCGATCAGGAATACGTCGACGGCTTCCGACTGCTCGGCGAAGACATGAAGCTGCAGGCGGTGCGCCATTGTCACCGCACCGCTGACGGCGCCGCCGGTCAGACGCGGCTCGAACGGTGCCAGCCGCCGCATCAACTGCACGGCGAGCCGCCGCAGCCGCTGCAAGCGCTGCTGGTAGGCCGGTCCGCCGAACAGCTGCAGATAACTGACGACCGCCGCATCGATCTGCGCATTGTCCGGCAGCGCCGTGGCATGCGGCGACAGACCGAGTCGCTGCACGGCCTTCAGTTTCGCCGCGCGGTAATCCGTCAGCGCTTCGCTGCAGACGATGCGCGCGGCTTCCTCGACGAGCGGATTGCGATCGGCGGACATCGCGAGCGTCAATAGAGATCTTCGAGATCGGCCTTGTTCGGGTCGTGATGCGGATCTTCAGCCTCGGCTTCCGGGACATGATCCTGCTGCACGATCTCGAAAACCGAGCCGGGCGCGCCCGCCGGCGCGAGCTTGCCGGTGCGCGGATCGATGCGCACATCGACCAGGCCGGCCGGGCGCGGCAGGCGCTCGTCGGGTACGCCCTTGAGTGCGACCCGCATGTAATCGATCCAGATCGGCAACGCGGCGCGCGCGCCGACTTCACCGCGTCCCAGCGGTGCCGGCTGGTCGAAGCCGACCCACGCGATCGCGACCTGCGTCTTCTGGAAGCCGTTGAACCAGGCGTCGGTCTCGTCGTTGGTCGTGCCGGTCTTGCCGGCGAGATCGCCGCGATGCAATTCGTTGGTCTTCGCGCCGGTGCCGCGCACCGCGACGTCATGCATCATGTCGCTGATCAGCCAGTCGACCTGCGGATCGATCGTGCGCGGCGCGAGGCTGTCGCCGTCCGGCGGTGCGGTCTCGGATGCAACGCTGCCGTCGGCAGCGTCCGCCGGCGTATCGGCACATTCCGGACAGGCGCGCTTCGGCGTCGCGTGATACAGGACCTGGCCGTTCGCGTCGCGAACTTCGCTGACCAGATACGGATCGATCAGGAAACCGCCGTTCGCGATCGTCGCGTAGCCGCGCGCCATCTCCAGCGGCGTGAACACCGCGGTGCCGAGCGCCATCGTCAGATTGTCCGGCAGCCGGTCGCCCGGCAGCCCGAAGCGCGGCACGTACTGTCGCGTGTAATCGATGCCGATCGCCTGCAGCAAGCGGATCGAGACGAGATTGCGCGAATGCACGAGCGCTTCGCGCAGACTCATCGGGCCTTTGAGATCGCCTTCGAAATTCTCCGGGCGCCAGGCGTTGTCGGCGGACGGATCGGCGACGACGACCGGCGCGTCGAGAAACACCGACGCCGGCGTCAATCCCTGCGCAAGACCGGCCGCATACAGAAACGGCTTGAAGCCGGAACCGGCCTGGCGTCGCGCCTGCGTCGCGCGATTGAACTTGTTCGCGTAGAAATCGAAGCCGCCGACCAGCGCCTCGATCGCGCCGTCGCCCGGACGCAGTGCGACGAACGCGCCCTGCACGGTCGGAATTTCGGCGAGACGCCAGTGCGCGCCGACCGGACGGACGCGGACGACATCGCCCGGCGACAGTGGTTTCTTCGCCAGATTCGCCCACGCAAACGCGTCCTTGTCGAGGCTCAACGGGCCGTCGCGCGTGATCAGCTGCAAACGTTCGGGCGAGAATGACACGACCACCGCCGCACGCAGATCGGCGACCGGCGGTCGCGTGTCGAACGCCTGTTCGAGTTCGTCGTGACCCTGATCGCTGAGCACACTGGCCGGCAGCCGCGCTTCCGGCCCGCGCCAGCCATGTCGCTCGTCGTATTCGAGCAGCGCCTTGCGCAACGCGGCGTCGGCGGCGAGCTGGCGCGTCGAATCGAGCGTCGTGACGATCGTCAGGCCGCGCGTGTAGACGTCCTCGCCGTATTGATCGACCGCCCAGGCGCGCGCCATTTCCGCGGCGTACTGCGCATCGATTTCGACGCGGGCCTGATACGGATGCACGCTGACCGGTTCGGCGCGCGCGGCCTGGTATTCGGCTTCCGGGATATAGCCGAGCGTGCGCATCCGCGACAGCACGTAGTCGCGGCGTTCCTTCGCGCGCCGCGGATTGGCGACCGGATTGTCGCGCGACGGCGCCTTCGGCAGGCCGGCGATCGTCGCGATCTCGCCGAGCGTCAGCTGGTGGATGTCCTTGTCGAAATAGACGAGCGCCGCGGCGCCGACGCCATACGCGCGTTCACCGAGGAAGATCTTGTTGAGATAAAGCTCGAGGATTTCCTTCTTCGTCAATTCGTGCTCGATCCGCAATGCGAGCAGGATTTCCTTGAATTTGCGGGTGAAGGTCCGTTCGTTGCTGAGGAAGACGTTGCGCGCGAGCTGCATCGTGATCGTGCTGCCGCCCTGGCTTTTCTCGCCGGAGATCGCGAGCACGAGCGACGCGCGCATCAGGCCCTGCCAGTCGACGCCGGGATGTTCGAAGAAGCGGTCGTCTTCGGCGGCGAGAAACGCGTGAATCACCGCCGGCGGAATGTCGTCATAGCGCAGCAGCGAGCGGCGTTCGGCGCCGAACTGGCCGATCAGTTTTCCGTCCTGGCTCAGCACGCGCAGCGGCACCGACAGCTGCAACTGGCGGATGCTGTCGACCGGCGGCAGATCGCGGCCGAGATATTTCGCGCCGGCCCAGACCGCGACGCCGCCCAGACACAGGAGCGCGAGCAGGCCCAGCGTCGCAATGAGAACCCAGCGTTTCATGATGTCCCTGCAGTAGCCCGGAGCGGCAAAATCGGTTTGAAATGTTTACTTCAGCTTCAGATAGTTGCCGGATGAATCTAGTGTTGCGCCGAAAGACCTTTCCGCTATAGTACGGTTCCGGGCCGGAAAAGTGTTTCGGGCACGCGGGGGAAAGTCAACGCAGCGGCACGAGGCTATATGGCGATCAAGCAATCGCTGTTTGGCGGGGGAGACCAACACTTGATCGGTCTGGATATCAGTTCCAGTTCGGTCAAATTGCTGGAACTGACGCGCAAGGGAGAGCGGTTTCACGTCGAGTCATACGCCGTGGAGCCACTGCCACCGAACGCGGTCTCCGACAAGCAGATCGCGGAACCCAAGCTGGTGGCGGAAGCCATCGGCCGCGCCGTCAATCGCGCCGGCACGCGCACGCGCCAGGCGTCGGTCGCGGTGTCCGGCGCGGCGGTGATTTCCAAGATCATCGAAATGCCGGCGTCGCTGACCGAAGACGAACTCGAAGAGCAGATTCGCGCCGAGGCCGACCAGTACATTCCGTATCCGATCGACGAGGTCAACATCGACTTCGAAGTGCTCGGCAAGAACGCCAAGAACGGCGAGATGGCCGACGTGCTGCTCGCAGCCTGCCGCAAGGAATTCGTCGACCAGCGCTGCGCCGCGATCGAGCTCGCCGGCCTGAAGCCGCTGGTCGTCGACATCGAAACCTATGCGCTGGAAAACGCCAGCGCCTTCCTGCAGCACCAGATGCCGGACGGCGGCCGCGGCCGCACGATCGCGATCGTCGACATCGGCGCGCATACGACGTCGGTGCTGATCATGCACGACGGACATACGGTCTATACCCGCGACCAGGGTTTCGGCGGACGGCAGCTGACCGAGGAAGTCATGCGCCATTACGGCATGTCGTTCGACGAAGCGACCAAGGCCAAGCGCAACGGCACGCTGCCCGAGGACTATGCCAGCGAAGTGCTGCCGAACTTCATCGCCGACATGGGCCTGCAGATCGACCGTTCGCTGCAGTTCTTCTTCTCGGCGGTGACGCAGTACACGCATATCGACCAGATCATCCTCGCCGGCGGCTGCGCGCAGATCGACGGCATCGACGCGCAAATCCAGGAACGCCTGCAGATTCCGACGGTCGTCGCGCGGCCGTTCGCGCAGATGAGCGTCAGCTCGCGCGCCAAACCGACCGTGCTGGCGCGTGAAGAAGCCTCGCTGCTGATCGCCTGCGGCCTGGCGTTCCGCGCGTTCGACGAGCCCAGACCATGACGACGCGCATCAATCTACGCGACTGGCGGCGCGAACGGCGCGAACGGCGCAAGAAACAGTTCGCACAGATGATGGGGCTCGGCGTGCTCGCCGCGGTCGGCGTCGTCGGCATCTCGTGGCTGGTGATGAGCGGCGCGGTCGACAACCAGCAGGCGCGCAATCAGCGGCTGCAGGGCGAAATCAAGGAGATGGACCAGAAGATCAAGGAGATCGAGGATCTCGAAAAGGTCAAGTCGAATCTGCTCGCGCGCATGCGCGTGATCGAGGATCTGCAGGCCAACCGCACGGCGACCGTGCACTTCTTCGACGAGATCGTCAGCACGCTGCCCGAAGGCGTCAATCTCACGTCGCTCAAGCAGAACGGCGGCAACGTGACGATCGACGGCATCGCCGATTCGAACGGCCGCATCTCGACGTACATGAAGAACCTCGATGCGTCACCGTGGTTCGCTGATCCGCGCCTGATCGTCATCACGACCAACGACAAGAACAGCAAGAACAAGTCCAAGTTCACGCTCAGCGTGAAGGTGCTCAAGCGTCCCGACGAGAAGGCGGCGGACGACGACGAAGGGACCGAGCCATGAACTTTCAGGAGATTGTCCGCCAGTTGCAGACGCTGGACATGAACAATCCGGGTGCGTGGCCGAAATGGGCACGCATCGCCGCCGCGGTCGTGCTCGGCATCGTCCTGATCGCCGCCGGGCAATGGTTCCTCGTCAAGCCCGTGCACGAAGAGCTGAACACCGCGCGCGCCCAGGAGCAGAGCCTGCGCCAGCAGTTCGAGGAAAAGCAGAAGAAGGTCGCCGGCCTCGACGCGTATCGCGAGCAGCTCGCCGAGATGGAACGCTCATTCGGCGCCATGCTCAAGCAGCTGCCGAGCAAGGCCGAAGTCGCGAATCTGCTCAATGACATTTCGCAGGCACGCATCGCCAGCAGCCTCGAAGAGCGGCTGTTCCAGCCGCAGGGCGAGGTTCCGAAAGAGTTCTACGCCGAGATTCCGAACAAGATCGTCGTGCTCGGCACTTATCACGAGATGGGCAACTTCGTCAGCGCGGTCGCCGCGCTGCCGCGCATCGTCACGATCGAGAACGTCGAGATCAAATCGGCGAGCGGCAAGTCCGGCGGGCAGACCCTGAGCATGACGGCGCTCGCCAAGACGTATCGCTATCTCGACGACGATGAGATCGCCGCGCAGAAACCGGCGAAGGGCAAGGGCAAGAGGAAAAAGAAATGAAAGCCCGCGCCAGTCTCCTGATGGCTTGTCTTGTCGCGCTCGGCGGTTGCGGCTCCGGCATGTCCGATCTCGACCGCTACATCGCCGACGTCAAGGCACGCAAGTCCAAGGACATCGAACCGATTCCGCAGATCAAGCCGTATCAGCCGTTCGAATACACGATGGCCGACCGGCGCGATCCGTTCGTGCTGGTCGAGCCGCACAACGAACAGGCCAATCCGAACGGGCCGCGGCCCGATCTGCGGCGCAATCGCGAACCGCTCGAAGATTTTCCGCTCGATGCGCTGCGCATGGTCGGCATCATCAGCACGCCACAGGGAACGTTTGCGCTCGTCAAGGCTCCCGACGCGGTCGTGCACCGGGTCGCGGTGCATGACCACATGGGCCAGAACTACGGCGAAGTCGTGCACATCACCGAGTCGGAAATCAGTCTGCTCGAACTGGTGCCGGACGGTTTCGGCGGCTGGACGCAGCGCCAGGCCAGCCTCGCGCTGACCGAGTAAGAATATTCAGGGAGTCGTCATGTTGAAGCGCACCGCCTGGTGGTCAGAACACAAAATCGTCGGCTTGCTGCTGTTGCTGGTCGCCGGTGCCGCGCAGGCGCAGGCACAGGGCGTCGGGCACCTGCTGCAGGGCATCGACTTCGTCGCGCAGCCCGGCGATCGCGTGCTGCTGACCTTGACGCTGTCGGATACCGCGCCGGAACCGAACGTGTTCACGGTCGAGCAACCGGCACGGATTTCGATCGATCTGCCGGATACGGCGATCGCGCTGGCCGATGCGCATCGCCAGATCGGCGTCGGCGATGTCGACAGGGTCGACGCGGTCGAGGCGAACGGTCGCACGCGCGTGGTCGTGGCGCTGCGCCAGAGTGCGCCGTATCAGCTGCGGCGCGACGGCAACAAGCTGCAGATCGAAATCGAAAGTCCGGTGGCGGCCAGCGTCGGCCCGGTTGCCGAGATTGCCGGCGCCAGCAGCATCAGCAACGTCGATTTTCGCCGCGGCGAGCAGGGCGAAGGCCGCATCATCGTCAATCTGAGCAATCCGCAGACCGTCGTCGACGTGCACGATGACAACGACCGCATCGTCGCCGTTTTCAAGAACACCAGCCTGCCGGAAAAGCTGACGCGCCGGCTCGACGTGCTCGACTTCGCGACGCCGGTGAAATACGTCGACATCAAGCGCGATGGCCCGAACACCGAACTGATCGTCACGCCGAGCCAGGGCGCGAACTTCGATCAGGCCGCCTATCAGGCCAACGGTGAGTTCACCCTCGAACTGCAGCCGTTGACGCAGGCCAAGCTCGAAGAACGCAAGCGCAACGAACCGCAATACAAGGGCGAACGCATCTCGCTGTCGTTCCAGAGCATCGACGTGCGCGCGCTGCTGCAGATCATCGCCGACGTCGCCAAGACCAACATGGTGATCAGCGATTCCGTGCATGGCGACATCGCGATGCGCCTGCAGAACGTGCCCTGGGATCAGGCGCTCGACATCATCCTGCGCTCCAAGGGCCTCGGCATGCGCCAGCAGGGCAACGTGATGATGGTTGCGCCGATCGACGAGATCGC
>DASSVA010000151.1:0-8873 GCA_035706385.1 Solimonas sp.
GCATCGCGCGCATTTCGATGCGGTGCTGGTCGACGCGCCGTGTTCGGCGACCGGCACCTGGCGGCGCAATCCGGAACTGCGGCTGCGCCCGATCGATTTCGCATCGCTGGCTCGTCAACAGCGCGAAATCCTCGCCGAAGCTGCCGCGCTCGTCCGCCCCGGCGGGCGTCTGATCTATGCGACCTGCAGCCTGATGCGTGAGGAGAACGAAGCGGTGGTCGCCGATTTCCTCGTGGCCCATGCACACTTCCGCAGTGAATCCGCTGCGAACGTCGTCGACCTCGGCGATTCCGACCCGTTCCTGCGTCCGCTGCCGCACCGCCACGGCAGCGACGGTTTCTTCGCGGCACTGTTGCGGCGCAGCGGCGAGGATTGATCATTTCCTGAATTGGATTCAAAATCCGCATCTTCTTCGAGCAGTGCATTCATGGGAACGCGGGAACGACGTCAGCGGGAGGTTGCGGAACGCGAACAGCTGTTCCTCGATGCTGCGCGCGACCTGATCCAGCAGGATGGCCTGCTCAATCTGCAGATGAGCCGCGTCGCCGAGAAATGCGATTACGCGGTCGGCACGCTCTATCAGCATTTCGTTTCCAAGGAAGACCTGCTGGTCGCGCTGGCGAGCGAGGAATCGCAGGAGCGGGTCGACATGTTCGTGCGCGTCCATCAGTGGGCGACGAACACGCGCGACCGCATGCTGGGGTTTTCGGTCGCCGACATGCTGTACGTGCGCCGCCGGCCCGAGCATTTCCGTCTGCTACAGTTTGTCTTTACCGATGTCGTCTGGGGCGCGGCTCCGGCGACGCGGCGCCAGTCCTGTGTCGAAGCCCACGCACCGCTGCGCAAGGCGACGCTCGCCGTGATCGACGAAGCCATCGCCAACGGCGATCTCGACCCGCGCGGGCTGCAGCCCGCCGAGATCTGCCTCGCGCCGTGGGCACTGTCGATCGGACTGCATGCCATCGTGCACACGGAAGGTCTCGTCGAACAGCACGAGTGCGCCGAGGCGTATGGCCTGATGCTGCGACACTTCAGTGAACTGCTCAACGGTCTCGGCTGGAAGCCGCTGACCGATTCCACCGACGCCGCAGCGCTCGATGCGCTGACGCAAAAACTTTGCTCCGAGGTGTTGCATGACGAACATTGCCAGCCATAAGACCCTGATCGCCGTTGCGGCGGCCGCGCTGATCGCCACGCTCGGCGGTTGCGCAGTCGGTCCGGACTTCAAGACGCCGGACGCCGACAAAGGCGAGCGCTACACCGCCGAAGCCTTGCCCGACCAGACCGTCGCCACCGAGGTCGCCGGCGGCGAGGCGCAGACGCTGAAATCCGGCGCACCGTTGCCGGCGCAATGGTGGCAGCTGTTCGGCTCCGAACTGATCGAGAAGCGCGTCGAGCAGGCGTTCGCGCACAGCCCGAACCTGCAGGCCGCGCAGGCGGCGCTGCGTCAGGCGCAGGAAAACGTCAAGGCCGCGAACGGCGGCTACTGGCCGAGCATCGATCTCAACGGTCAGGCGTCGCGGCAGAAGGTCAACACCGCGACGACCGGTGCCGGCGTCGGGCCGAACAGCTATATCTACAATCTGTACGGCGCATCGGTCGGCGTTTCGTACACCTTCGATCTGTTCGGCGGCGTGCGGCACTCGGTCGAAGCGCAGCGCGCGCTCGCCGAATACCAGCAATTCCAGTACGAAGGCGCGTATCTGGCGCTGGCGTCGAACGTCGTCACCGCGAGCGTGCGCGAAGCGTCGCTGCAGACCCAGGTCGCGGCGACCGAGGACATCATCAAGGCGCTCGAAGAGCAGCAGCGCATCACCGAGAAACAGTACGAGCTCGGCGCGGTCGCGCTTACCGACGTGCTGTCGACGCGCACGCAGCTCGAAACGACACGCGCGACGCTGCCGGCGCTGCGCCAGCAGCTCGCCGAAACGCGCAATCAGCTCGCGATCTATCTTGGTCAGCTGCCGTCCGAGCAGGACACCGCGACGCTCGATCTCGGCGCGCTGACGCTGCCGCAGGAGATTCCGCTGTCGCTGCCGTCGCAACTGGCGCAGCAGCGCCCCGACATCCGTGCCGCCGAAGCGCAGCTGCATCAGGCGTCGGCGAATGTCGGCGTCGCGACCGCCAACCTGTTTCCGCAGCTGACGATCAGCGGCAGCTATGGTGCGCAGGCGACCAGCGGCCCGCTGTTCGACGCGTCGAACGAGATCTGGAACATCGCCGGCGGTCTGACCGCGCCGCTGTTCCACGGCGGCGAGCTGCACGCGCGCAAGCGTGCGGCGGTGGCGGCCTACGACGAGGCGCTCGCGAATTATCGGCAGACCGTGCTGCAGGCGTTCGCCAACGTCGCCAACAGCCTGTACGCGCTCGACAACGATGCGCAGGCGCTGCAGTCGCGCTACTCGGCGCAGCAGAGCGCCGACCAGAACCTCGAACTCGTGCAGCAGTCGTACCGCGCCGGCGCGGTCGGCTATCTGAACGTGCTCGACGCACAGCGCCAGCAGCAGGAAGCGAAGATCAACTTCATCACCGCGCAGGCCGCGCGTTATGCCGATACCGCGGCGCTGTTCCAGGCACTCGGCGGCGGCTGGTGGAACCGCGATGCGCAGCAGCAGGACGCGACGCCGGTCACGACCGCCGCGACGCCGTAAATCGTCAATCTTGAAATCAAGCAGCCAAATCTGGGGAAGTCTATGAAACGTTGGGGAGTCCTCGCCCTCATCGTCATCGCGCTGGTGGTCGTCGTCGGCGGCATCAAGGCCTGGTCGGTCTACAGCATGATCCAGGGCTTCAAGGCCAAGGGCGTGCCGACGCAGACGGTTTCGGCGATCAAGGCTGCCGTCGAGCAGTGGCGGCCGACCGTGGACGCGATCGGCAGCCTGCGCGCGGTGCACGGCGCCGATCTGAGCGCCGAAGTGGCCGGCATCGTCGACGAGATCCGTTTCCAGTCGGGCGATGAAGCCAGGGCCGGCGAAGTGCTCGCGACGCTGCGCAATGCCGATGATGTGGCGCGGCTGGAATCGCTGCGTGCCAACGCGGCGCTGGCCGAGTCCGACTATCAGCGCGACAAGGGCCAGTTCGAGGTGCACGCGATCAGCCAGGCCGCACTGGACGCCAGCGCCGCCAAGTTGAAGAGCATCAACGCGCAGGTGGCCGAGCAGCAGGCCCTGGTCAACAAGAAGACCATCCGCGCACCGTTCGCCGGACAGCTCGGCATTCGCAGCGTCGATCCCGGCCAGTATCTTGCGCCGGGCACCAAGCTCGTGACGCTGCAGCAGCTCGATCCGATCTACGTCGATTTCACGCTGTCGCAACAAGCGTTGTCGCAAGTCAGTGCCGGTCAGTCCGTGCATGTCCACAGCGATACCTATCCGGACCAGACGTTTGCCGGCCAGATTCTCGCGATCGATCCGAAGGTCGATGTCGATACCCGCACGGTGCAGGTGCGCGCGACGCTGAAGAACCCGAAGCATCTGCTGATGCCCGGCATGTATGCCGACGTCACGATCGACGTCGGCGAGCCGAACGCGTACATCACGCTGCCGCAGGCGGCGATCGCGTTCAATCCGTACGGCGAGACGGTGTACGTCATCACCACCGCGGCCAGGCTCAAGGCCGAGCAGGACGCCAAGCGCAAGCAGTCCGGCGGCATCGCCGTCGAACAGGACAAGAGCAGCGGCGCCCCCGAACCCGAAGGTGACGCGCTGGTCGCCAAGCAGATCTTCGTGACGGTCGGGCCGACGCGCGGCGACCAGATCGCGATCCTCAAGGGTCTGCAGCCCGGCGACCAGGTCGTGACGAGCGGTCAGCTCAAGCTCAAGACCGGCACCGCCGTGCGCATCGACAACAGCGTGCAACCGCGCAACGACCCGAACCCGCGGCCGACCGAAGAGTGACGCGGCCCGGACAGCCATCATGAAATTCACCGACATCTTCATCCGCAACGCGGTACTCGCGACGGTCGTCAGCCTGCTGATCCTCGTGCTCGGTCTGCGCGCGCTGGCGCAGCTGCCGGTCCGTGAATTCCCGAAGTCCGAGCTCGCGACGATTTCCGTCACGACGCAGTACTACGGCGCGAATTCGGACGTCATCGCCGGCTTCATCACCACGCCGCTCGAAGCGGCGATCGCGCAGGCGCAGGGCATCGACTACATGAGTTCGACGAGTCTGTCGGGCACCAGCACGATCGCCGCCAACCTCAAGCTGAATTACGACTCGAACCGCGCGCTCGCCGAGATCAACGCCAAGATCAATTCGGTGCTCAACCAGCTGCCGCCGCAGTCGCAGCAGCCGATCATCAGCGTGATCACCGGCGAGACGACGGACTCGATGTACATCAGCTTCTTCAGTGACAGCCTGCCCGGCAACAAGATCACCGATTACCTGCTGCGTGTCGTCAAGCCGAAACTGCAGACGATTCCCGGCGTGCAGCTCGCGGAAATCCTCGGCGAACGGCAGTTCGCGCTGCGCGCGTGGCTCGATCCGCGCAAGCTCGCCGCGCACGGCCTGACCGCGCAGGACATCTATACGGCACTGGCGGCCAACAATTACATCTCGGCGCTCGGCAGCACCAAGGGTCAGGTCGTGACGGTCGACATCACGGCCGGTACCGATCTGCACAGCGTCGAGGGATTCAAGCGGCTGATCGTCAAGCAGGAAGGCATTTCGGTCGTACGGCTGCAGGATGTCGCGACCGTGTCGCTCGGTGCCGAGCAGTACGATTTCGATGCGCGCATCGACGACAAGCCGGCGGTATTCGTCGGCATCAAGGTCGCGCCGAACGCCAACGTGCTGACGGTGATCCGGGACGTGCGCAACGCGTTTCCCGAGATTCAGGCGCAGCTGCCGACCGGTCTGTACGCGCGCATCAACTATGACGCGACCGACTACATCAACAACGCGATCCGTGAAGTCGTCAAGACGCTGGTCGAGGCGCTGTTGATCGTCACGCTGGTGATCTTCCTGTTCCTCGGCGCGCCGCGCTCGGTGCTGATTCCGGCATTGGCGATTCCGCTGTCGCTGATCGGCGGCTTCTTCGTGATGCTGGTGCTCGGCTATTCGATCAACCTGCTGACGCTGCTCGCACTGGTGCTGGCGATCGGCCTGGTCGTCGACGATGCGATCATCGTCGTCGAGAACGTCGACCGCCACCTGAAGGAAGGCAAGTCGCCGATGCAGGCGGCGCTGATCGGTGCGCGCGAACTGGCCGGGCCGATCATCGCGATCTCGGTCGTGCTGATCGCCGTCTATGTGCCGATCGGTTTTCAGGGCGGCCTCACCGGCTCGCTGTTCTCGGAGTTTGCGTTCACGCTGGCCGGCGCGGTCGCCGTGTCGGCGGTCGTCGCGCTGACGCTGTCGCCGATGCTCGCGTCGCGTCTGCTGCGTCAGGAGCATCAGGAAAATCGCCTGGTGAAGTTGATTGACCGCAACTTCGAGTGGGCACGTCGTTCCTACGAGCGCCTCCTGACCGTCGCGCTGCGCAACTGGGTCGTGGTCATGACGTTCGGCGGCATCGTCATCGTGCTGATCTTCACGATGATGAAGTTCACCCAGAAGGAACTCGCGCCGAACGAGGATCAGAGTTTCATGGTCGTCTACGGCTACGCGCAGCCCAATGCCAGCATCGAGCAGATGCTGCGTTACACCAAGCAGGTCTACGACATCGTCGATTCGCACCCGGAAGCGCAGCAGGCGTTCCAGTTCACCGGCTTCAACGGTTCCAACACGACCTTGACCGGCGTCATCCTCAAGCCCTGGGAGCAGCGCGAGCTGACGGCTGACAAGCTGCAACTGAAAGTGCAGGACGAAGTCGACAAGGTCGCCGGCGCGACGGTGTATGCGTCGCTGCCGCCACCGCTGCCGACCGGCAGCGGCGGCGTCAACACCTCGGTCGGTTTCGTGCTCGGCACGACCGAACCGTTCACCAATCTCGACGAAGTCGCGCGGCGCATCCTCGACGCGGCGCAGGCGAGCGGCAAGTTCTACTTCATCGACACCGATCTCAAGCTCAACAAGCCGCAGGTCACCGCCAAGGTCGATCGCGACAAGGTCGCGGCGCTCGGCATGACGATGCAGGACGTCGGCGCTTCGCTCGGCGCGATGCTCGGCGGCGGCTATGCCAATTACTTCAGCATCTCGGGCCGTTCGTACAAGGTCATTCCGCAGGTCCAGCAGTTCGATCGCATCAACCCGGCGCAGCTCGACAATTACTACATCCGCACCGGCAGCGGCGAGATGGTGCCGGCGTCGTCGGTGATCTCGTTGAAGACCGAAGCGATCCCGACGCGCATCAGCCATTTCCAGCAGCTCAATTCGGCGACGTTCTCCGGCGTGCCGAGCGTGTCGCTCGGCGAGGCGCTCGATTACCTGCGCGGGCTCGCCAGGGAGATGGCGCCGCGCGGCTATTCGATCGACTACTCCGGGCAGTCGCGGCAGTTCATGCAGGAGTCGAGCTCGTTCGCGCTGACCTTCGTGTTCGCGCTGATCATCATCTTCCTTGCGCTGTCGGCGCAGTTCAGCAGCTTCCGCGATCCGCTGATCGTCATGATGTCGGTGCCGATGGCGATTTTCGGCGCGATGATCTTCATCTTCCTCGGCGTGAAGAAGGCGACACTCAACATCTACACCGAAGTCGGTCTGGTCACGCTGATCGGTCTGATCGCCAAGCACGGCATCCTGATCGTGCAGTTCGCCAACGACGAGCAGAAAGCCGGCAAGTCGAAGTGGGATGCGATCGTCGCCGGCGCCGGCATCCGTCTGCGACCGATCCTGATGACGACGGCGGCGATGGTGCTGTCGGTCGTGCCGCTGGTGATCGCCAGCGGCGCCGGCGCGGTCGGCCGCAATCACATGGGCCTGGTGATCTCGGCCGGCATTTCGATCGGCACGCTGTTCACGCTGTTCGTCGTGCCGGCGATGTACCTGTGGCTCGCCGCCGACCACACGAAACAGGCCGCACTGTCCGCGGACGACGACGTCGACATCGTCCGCCCGAAACCCGGCGTGCCCTGAGCAGCGCGCGGATCGACGACCCCGCCACGCGCGAGCCTGGCGGGGTTTTTTCGTGATGGCGCTAAAATGGGCATCCGGCCGCGGCGTACGGCCCCCCGAGTCCCTGCGAGAGAGCGATGGCGTATTCCCGTATTGTCGGCACCGGCAGCTATCTGCCCGCGCAAGCCTTGAGCAACGTGCAGCTCGAAAGCCGGATCGACACCACGGACGAATGGATTTTCTCGCGCACCGGCATCCGCAGCCGGCACGTCGCGGCGCCCGACGAGAAGACCTCGGATCTCGGCCTGCACGCGTCGCGCAAGGCGCTCGAAGCGGCCGGCATCGACGCCAGCGAAGTCGATCTGATCGTCGTCGCGACGACCACGCCGGACATGATGTTTCCGTCGACCGCCGCGCTGCTGCAGCACAAGCTCGGACTGCGCGGCTGCGCGGCGATGGACGTGCAGGCGGTCTGCACCGGTTTCGTCTACGCGCTCGCGGTCGCCGACAAGTTCGTCGCCAGCGGCCAGCACCAATGCGCGCTGGTCGTCGGTGCCGAAGTGTTCTCGCGGCTGCTCGACTGGAGCGACCGCCGCACCTGCGTGCTGTTCGGCGACGGCGCCGGCGCGGTCGTGCTCAAGCGCAGCGACACGCCCGGCATCCTGTCGACGCATCTGCACGCCGACGGCAGCCAGAGCGGCATCCTCAACGTCGATGGCTCGGTGCAGAACGGCGTCGTGCAAGGCCGCGCGTTCGTGCACATGGACGGGCCGGCGGTGTTCAAGTTCGCGGTGCGCGTGCTCGACGAGGTCTGCCGCGAAACGCTCGCCGCGAACAACATGACCGGCGCCGACATCGACTGGCTGGTGCCGCACCAGGCCAACATCCGCATCATCCAGGCGACCGCCGACAAGCTCGGCCTGCCGCGCGAGCGCGTCGTGACGATGGTCGAGAGCCAGGGCAACACGTCGGCGGCGTCGGTGCCGCTCGCGCTCGATGCCGCGGTGCGCGACGGCCGCATCCGGCCCGGCCACAAGGTCATGCTGGAAGCGGTCGGTGGCGGCATGACCTGGGGCTCGGCGCTCTTGGTCATGTAGAGCGAATTCGCCTGCTGCGCGGACCGATCTCGCGCCTGCCGTGCTCGCTGTGCATTAGCACAGCTGTGCGCGGCAAACGCGACCTCGGCCCGCTCACAACGGCGACTTCTTCGCGCGGCGAGCGGCGCTTGCCGGCGGCGCGGCACTGCGTGCGCGCCGGCGGTTTCAAAGGCAGCCGCAAATTTTCTTCGATGGAAAGGCGAGGGATCTCAGGTGCGACATCAGCGCCGATCCTTTTCCAGCGTCTTCAGCTGCCGCCACAGCGTCGTGCGCGAGATGCCGAGCGCGTCGGCGGCGCGCTGACGATCGCCGTGATGGATGCGCAGCGCTTCGGCGATCGATTGCGGATCGGCGGACGCGCGTCCGGGTTTTCGCACCGGTTTCGCTTCGGCATGCGTCGCGCCGTCGGCGATCGCATGTCCGAGCCGCGTATCGAATTCCGGCGCGCAGCGCAGCAGCAGCGGCCGGGTCAGCGCCGACAGCGGCGAATCGGCGTGCGCGAGCACGGCGATGCGCTCGGCGAGATTGCGCAGCTCGCGCACATTGCCGGGCCAGTCGTGCGCGCGCAGCATCGCCTGCGCCGGTGCGTCGATCACCATCGCACCGGCACCGGCGGCGCGCAGAAAATTCATCAGCAGCAGCGGAATGTCGTCGCTGCGCATCCGCAGCGGTGCGAGCGCGATGCGCAGCACGTTGAGCCGGTAATACAGATCGCGGCGGAAGCGGCCGTCGGCGGCAAGCCGGTCGAGCGGATTGTGCGTGGCGGCGATCACGCGCACGTCGACG
>DASSVA010000152.1:0-7590 GCA_035706385.1 Solimonas sp.
GCCGAGCCCGGCGTCGTGGTTCGAGCAGCACACCGTCAAGCTGCACGACGACGGTCGCGTCAAGGTCTACGGCGAAGTGCTCGCCAAGCACAAGTTCCAGACCGCGAATCCGAAGGTGTTCGCCGGCGGCGATATGGTGCGCGGCTCGGATCTCGTCGTCACCGCGGTGTTCGAAGGACGTGAGGCGGCTGAAGGGATTCTCGACTATCTGAAAGTCTGAGGACGCCGAGGTCCGAAAACGCGCCGCGGCTCTGTCGCTGCATCGGAAACGCCACGCATCGCGTGGCGTTTTTGCTTGCATTTCAGCCGCCGGGACAGAGACCGTTTTCGCGGATGTAGTGCCGGCCGATGAAATGCAGCAGGTGTTCCAGATTCGGCCGCCAGCCGAACCGCCAGAACGCCAGCGTGCAGACGACGACCAGAAAGACCGCCGTCGCGAACGGAAAGCGGCGGTGCGGCAGCGGTCCCGCATGGCGGACGAACAGCAGCAGGAACACGCCGCCGATCGCGAGGCCGGACAGGATTTCGATCGGCGTGTGCACGTGCATGACATAGCGCGACCATGCGATCGCAACGATCCATGCACAGCCGAGCGACGACAGCAGCCGACGCCGCCACGGCAGCGGATCCTGCGCCACGCAGAGGATGACGCCGCCGTAGACGAAGGCACTGAAGCCGGCATGTCCGCTCGGGCTGCGCAGCCCGAGATGCGACAGCGGACAGCCGAGAAAATACAGCTTCGACGCGGCGATCGTCGCCGTGCAGGCGAGCAATGACACGCTCCACGCGAGCGCGGCGCGCCGGCCGGCGCGCCGCTGCAGCCAGATCGCCAGCAACAAGCCGAGCAGCGACAGCACGGCAACGTTGCCGAATTCGGTGATGCGATAAAGCAGCATGGGATGCGGCCGGCACGGAACGCCGCCAGTGTGCCGGATGCGGGCGACGATCGTCGCGACGTCTTTACGGTGGCGCGACGCCGCGGTTCGGCAGTATTGCCGCGCGCGCGCTTCCGTAGCGGCGCTTCAGATAGGCACCGGCGATCAGCGAGACCAGCAGTGGCGCGAACCACATCAGCATCTGTGCCGTGCCCGCATACGCCGGCAGCAGGCGCGTGAGACCGATGCCGAGAAACGCGACATGCGTCGCGACGCCGGCGCCGAGCATGCCGCGATAGTGTTCGACGACGGCCCAGCGCGGCGGCGGTGCGCGGCGCGCCATCCGCACCATCTGCGCGCCGAGCGCGAGGCCGACGATCGAAAACCCGCTCAGCACGATGGCGTGATGCTGCAGGCCGAGCGCCATCACGGCGGCGCCGAGCGCGAGATTGCCGAACGCCGCGACGCGGTACCAGCGGCCGAAATAGCGCGCCGGCTCGCGCTTCAGGCGCACGGCGAACCAGGCGCGTGCGCAGGCGCTCGCCGTGATCACCAGCAGGTACGTGAGGAAGATGCCGCCGACCGGATTGCCGCGCGCGAACTGCGTGGCGGCCATCGGCAGCGCCGTCGCGCCGATCGCGCACATCGCGAGCAGGAACACGCGACCGGCGAAACGATGCGCGTCGCCGCCTTTGCGCATGGCGGCCGCGCTCCAGAACGACAGCAGTGCGATCGTGCCGGTCGCGGCGTGCGCGACGACGATGGCGTGGTAGAGCGTTTGCGGCATCGCGGGTCTCCGGACAGGGAACGTCGCCAGTGTCGCCGCCGGTGCGCCGCGCATCCCAGATGACAAATGACAGGGGTGGCGGAACCCGGCTTCCGCGCGCCATCGCGCGATGCGACACTGCGGCGATGACCGTCGCTCACGACCGGATGTCCACGTTTCGCGGCATGCTCGCGCCGCTCAACGTCGCCGCCTGTCTGACATGGCTGGTGCTGGCGGCCGGCGCGTTGCACGAATGGCTCGCCGCGTCGCGGGCATTCGACCGGCAGACCGCGCTCGGCATCGCCGGTTCGCTCGGCGTGCTGGTCCTGTTGCTGCTGCGCGCGCCGCTGATCGGACGCCGGCCGCAACCGATCGAACGACAGCGCCCGTTCGTCGTCGCGCAACTGCCGTGCGCGCTGCTCGCATGCTGGGGCCTGCCGGGCGGTCTGCAGCCGATCCTGCTGGTGATCGTCGCGGCGCAACTCGCCATCGTCTATCCGCCGCGCGTTGCCGTGCGCTGGCTGCTTGTCGCCAATGCGGTCCTCGCGGCGCTTTTCGTCGCGCGTTACGGCGCCGTCGGCGACGTCTGGATTTCGCTGTTGTCGATCGCCGGCTTTCAGGCGTTCGCCGCGTTGAGCGCCGGTTATGCGAAAGCCGCCGAACGCGCGCGCGATGCGGCGCTGCAGGCGCAGGCCGAGCTGCGGGCCGCGCAGGCGCTGCTCGACGAAGGCACGCGCAGCGACGAACGCCTGCGCCTGTCGCGCGAATTGCACGATATCGTCGGCCACAAGCTGACGGCGCTGAAGCTGCAGCTCGCGCTCGTCGAACGCCGCCAGCCGCAAGACGACACGCTGCGGCTGTGCCGGCAGCTCGCCGACGAGGTCCTCGCCGAAATCCGTGGCGTCGTCGCCATGTTGCGGCGGCATGAAGGCGTCGAACTGCAACAGGCGATCGCGGCGCTGGCAATGCCGTTTGCGGCGACCGGTCCGCGCATCGATCTCGATCTCGATCCGCAGCTGCGCGTCGCCGACATCGCGCGTGCGCAGGCCCTGCTGCGCTGCGCGCAGGAAAGCCTCACCAATGCGCTGCGCCACAGCGGCGCGCGCCACGTCTGCATCGTTCTCGCCGGCGGCGAAGACGGCGCGGTGCTGACGGTCGACGACGACGGCCGCGGCCTGCGCGGCGCGGCGCCGGGCCTCGGCCTGACCGGCATGCGCGAGCGGCTCGCGGCGGTCGGCGGCCATCTCGATATCGTCGATGCCGCGGCTGGCGGCGTGCGCGTGCGCGCGACGGTACCGGCGTGAGCGCGGCGCTGCGCATCGCGCTCGCCGATGATCAGGCGCTGGTACTCAGCGGCCTCGCCGCGCTGCTGCAGACGCTCGGCGGCGTCGATATCGTCGTGCAGGCGCGCGACGGTGCCGAACTGCTGCAGGTCTTGCAGCACGAACGTGTCGATGTCGTCGTCGCCGACGTGCGCATGCCGCGCGGTTCGGGCATCGACGTCGTGCGGGCGCTGCGTGCGCGCGGCGACGCGACGCCGGTGCTGTTGCTGACGACTTTCGACGATCCGGCGCTGTTGCACGGCGCGCGCAGCGCCGGCGCGCAGGGCTTCATGCTGAAGGACGCCGCGCCCGAGGATCTGCACCGCGCGATCGGGCGGCTCGCCGCCGGCGAAACGCGGTTCGCGTCGATCAGCACGGCGGTCGCGGCGGCGACCGGTGACGCGACGCCGGGCCGGCTGACGCCGCGCGAAGCCGATGTGCTGCGCCTCGTCGCCGGCGGCTATTCGAACAAGGAAATCGGCCGCACGCTGGGGATTTCGGATGGCACCGTGCGCAACCACCTGAGCGAGATTCTCGCGCGGCTCGACGCGCGCGATCGCACGCATGCCGTGATGAAGGCGATCGCCGCGCGCCTGCTGTGATTCGCGGCGCCGGCGCGCCGCATAGAATGCGGACTCCCCTTTCCGGCGCTTTCCATCATGTCCGAGTTGCTGCTGAGCGTTACCGAAGCGCGCGTCGTCGCGTCGCTGGTCGAGAAGTCGATCACGACGCCGGCCTATTACCCGATGACCGCCAATGCGCTGATGCTGGCGGCGAACCAGAAGACGTCGCGCCATCCGGTGATGAATCTCGGCGAAGGCGAAATCGCGCATGCGCTGAACCGGCTCGAAGAACTCAAGCTGGTTGCGCGCGACAGTTTCAGCGGGCGCGCGCAGAAATGGCGGCAGCAGTTCCTGCACCAGATGCTGCTGAAGCCGCAGACGCAGGCGGTGCTGGTTGCGCTGATGCTGCGCGGTCCGCAGACGCTTGCCGAACTGCGCAGCAATGCCGCGCCGCTCGGCGGACCGGGCGACGACGAATCGCTGCGCGCGGCGCTGAACGATCTCGCCGACCGCGCACAGCCGCTGGTGACGGCGCTGGCGCGCGCGCCCGGCCAGTCGGCGCAGCGCTGGGCGCAGCTGTTGTGCGGCGCCGATGCGCTGGCGCTCGCCGAACCGGAAGCGCCGGCGTCGAGCCCGGCGCGCGTTGGCGACGCGGATCGCGTCGAACGACTGGAAGCCCGCGTCGCGACGCTTGAAGCACGGCTCGCCGCGCTCGAAGCCCAGCTCGGGATCGACGGCGCGGCGTAAGCGCGACGATGGTGCCGGACGGCGAACGCCCGCCGCCGGATGTCCGGGACGGGCGCGTGGCCGCGATGCGCGTCACGCCGCGACGGCGACCGGCCTGAAATCGAGCTTGTCGCGGACCGCGCAGACCGGGCACGGCCAGTCGTCCGGCAGCGATGACCACGGCGTGCCCGGCGCGACGCCTTCGTGCGCGCAGCCGGTGCGCGGCTCGTAGACATAGCCGCAGTTCGGGCAGCCATGCGCGCCGTTTGCCGTGTGCGCGGCGCTGGCGTCCGGCGTATCCGCGGTCGCGCTGCGCGGTGCCGCGGCCGCCGTCTGCCAGCGCGCGAGCAGCGCTTCGCGCTTCGGCGCGTAAAGATTCGCGTTGCGCAGATCGCCACGATGATGCGCGGCGACGCGGCGATCCATCAGGCGGAACCACAGCGGCGGCAGATAGGCGACGAGGATCATCGACATGTAGCCGGACGGCAACTGCGGGCTTTCGTCGAAATGACGCAGTGCCTGATAGCGGCGCGTCGGATTGGCGTGATGGTCCGAATGCCGCTGCAGCTGGTACAGGAACAGGTTGGTGACGATGTGGTTGCTGTTCCACGAGTGGCGCGGCGCGCAGCGCTCGTAGCGGCCGGCCTTGTCGTCGTACTGCCGCAGCAGGCCGTAATGCTCGATGTAATTGACGACTTCGAGCAGCGTCGCGCCGAACAACGCCTGCGCGACGAGGAACAGCAGCGCCCACGGTCCGAGCCACAGCGTCAGCGCGCCGAACAGCGCGACGCTCAGCGCCCACGACTGCAGGTTCTCGTTCGACGTGCCGAACACCGGCTTGCCGTTGCGCTGCAGGCGCTGCGCCTCGATCTGCCACGCCGAGCGCAGGCCGCCGATCATCGTCCGCGGCAGGAACGCCCAGAAGCTCTCGCCCATCTTCGAGCTGGCCGGATCGTGCGGCGTCGCGACGTTCTTGTGATGACCCTTGTTGTGCTCGATGAAGAAATGCCCGTACGCGACCGGTGCCAGCGTCAGCCGCGCGAGCCAGCGTTCGAGCGGATTGGTCTTGTGGCCGAGCTCGTGCGCGGTGTTGATCGCCACGCCGTTGATGATGCCGACGCTCCAGATCAGGCCGATCAGCGACCACGCGCCGTAGCCGCCGCGCGCGGCGAGCCAGGCGCCGAAGATCGTCGCCGCGAACTGCGCCGGGATGTACGCGAAGACGATCGCGCGGTAATAGCGGTCCTGTTCGAGCGTCGCGACGGCGTGATCCGGCGGATTGGTGCGGTCGTCGCCGATCAGCAGGTCGAGCAGCGGCAGCAGGCCATAGATGACCAGCGGCATCGCCCAGAAAAACGCGGTCGCGCCGGTCGCGTGCGCGAGCAGCAGGAACGACAGCGACAGGACCGGGACCAGCGGGCTCAGCAGCCAGAGATGGCGCTTGGCGTCGCGCCAGGCTGGCGCGGCGGGAATGGCGGTGGCGACGTTCATTTCGATTCTCCTCGGGTGGCGGCGGACGGTTCCGCTTCGGCCCCGCCATCGTCGCGATCCCGACGCCGCGCGCCCTGTCATTTATTGACAGCGTCCTGTCTTTTTCTGACAGTGCGCCGCAGGAGGACCGATGCGGCGCAACGACCCCGAGATTCCGGCGCGTTATTACCAGCGCATGGGCGAAGTGCTCGCCGCGCGCGGTGTCGACGTCGCGGCGTTGTTGCGCGAGGTGCGCATTCGCCCGCAGGCGATCGCGCAGGTCGATGCGCGGCTGCGGCTGAGCCAGGTCGAGGCGCTGGTCGACGCGGTGCTGACGCGCACCGGCCATACCGACCTCGCGTTCGATCTCGGCCGCGCGCTGAAGACCAGCGCGCACAGCATCGTCGGCTACGCGATGCTCAGCAGCCCGGACGTCGACTATGCGCTGCGCGTCGTCGCGCGCTATTTCCGGCTGGTGATGCCGAGCTTTCGCATGCGCTATCGCGCCGACGCCGGCCGCGCCGAGATCGGTTTCGTGCCGGTGCTGCCGCTGAGCCACCGCTGCCTCGCGTTCCACATCGAGATGATCGCGGTGACGACGCATTGGGAGCTGCGCGAACTGATCGGCGGACCGGTGCCCGACTACGCGCTGCATCTGTCGATCGCGCCGCCGGCGCATGCCGCGCGCTACGCCGAACTGAGCGGCGCGCAATGCCATTTCAGCGGCGAGGCGGCGCCCGGCCTGCGTTTCGTGTTCGCCGCGGACTTTCGCGACTACCCGCTCGCGTTCGCCGACGCCAACGCGCTGAAGATGGCCGAGGCGCGCTGCGCGGCGCTGGTGCGCAACGCCGTCGCCGTCGGCCGCGTGAAGAACTGGATCGAGATGATGCTGCGCGAGGCGAGCGACGGCATGCCGACGCTCGCCGAGCTCGCGCAGACGCTGAACCTGTCGCCGCGAACGCTCGACCGCTACCTGAAGCGCGAGCGCAGCAGCTTCCGCGAACTGTCGCTGCGCATCCGCCACGAGAAAGCCTGCGAGCTGCTGCGGCGCGACGATCTCAGCGTCACGCAGATCGCCCACGAGCTCGGCTATACCGACGCCGCGAACTTCACGCGCGCGTTCCGCCGCGCCGCCGGCCGCAGCCCGAGCCGGCACCGGCAGGCGGCCGATCGCAAGCCGCGACGCGACTGATGTTCGCGGCGCCCGCCGCACCGTCCCGGCTTTTCGCGGGATAATGCGCGCCTGCTCATGCTCCTCCCGGTTTTGAAAATCCCGCGTGCACGTGCCGTCCGCATGGCGCCCGGGGCTATCCCGCATTTCCGACGATGATCGATACGGCGACGCTGGCGCGTCTCGCGCAACACCTCGACGCCGAACGCGGGCAATTGCTCGCACGCGACCACGCCGCGTTCATGCGCCTGCTCGAACGCGCTGCGCGCGGCGCCCGCATCGATCTGGCGCGGCTCGACCGCGACGTCGAACAGGCGAAGCGGCGCCACGAGAACCGCGTGCGCCTGAAACCACAGACGATCCGCTATCCGGACGAGCTGCCGGTCGTGCAGGCGAAGGACGAACTGCTCGACGCGATCCGCGAGCACCAGGTCGTCGTCGTCTGCGGCGAAACCGGTTCCGGCAAGACCACGCAGCTGCCGAAGCTGTGCATCGAACTCGGCCGCGGCACGCGCGGTCTGATCGGCCACACGCAGCCGCGCCGGCTCGCCGCGCGCAGCGTCGCCAACCGCATCGCGCGCGAGCTCGACACGAACCTCGGCGATCTCGTCGGCTACGAGACGCGTTTCGACCGCCGCGTGTCCGAACGCTCGATGATCAAGCTGATGACCGACGGCATCCTGCTCGCCGAACTCGG
>DASSVA010000153.1:0-2000 GCA_035706385.1 Solimonas sp.
GGTTCAGCTTGGGGTTGAGCTTCTTGATCTTCGCATCGTTCCATTTCTTGATGTCGCCCATGTAGATCTCGGCGAGCGTCGGGCCGTCGAGCGTCAGCTCGCCCGGCTTGATGCCCTTGAGGTTGACGACCGGCACGACGCCGCCCATCACCATCGGCCACTGGATCGCGCCCATGTCTTCGAGGTCTTCCGGCTTCAGCGGCATGTCGGACGCGCCGAAGGTCACGGTCTTGGCCTTGATCTGCTTGATGCCGCCGCCCGAGCCGATCGACTGGTAGTTCATGCCGACGTTGGTTGCTTTCTTGTACGCATCGGCCCACTTGGCGTAGATCGGATACGGGAAGGTCGCGCCGGCGCCGGAAATGTCGGCGGCGAAAGCGTTGCCGGCAAGCAGCGCACCGGCCGTGGCCAGCGCGAGTCGCGCGAGGGTTTTGCGAATAACGGTCACTGGAAGCTCCCTTGGTGGACAGGATCGTCTCTTGATGAGCGGCGCAAGGGTAGTCGCTTCTTTTTACAGTTTCGTTGCAATGCCGGGATTTGCCGGCCGGTTCGTCCATCGTGCTGAATCCACGGCGGATATTGTCCGCTTCCGGCACCGGACGGGCGCACTGTCATGCTCGCTTCACAATCGCTGCGCAAAGTGTCGGCTCGCGCGCCCGCGGTGGCATCGCCGCGTTGTGAAAGCGGCGGATGAATGCCTATATAGTCGCGAGCGATTCCGCAGCCCCTCAATCTTTACGGACCCAAGCATCGTCATGGACAAGCCGACTTTCCGCCAGCACATCTCGAGTCAGTTCAACGCCGAACTCGAGGACGTGCGTCAGCGCGTGATGGCCATGGGCGGCCTCGTCGAACAGCAGATCATCGAAGCGACCAATGCGTTGATGACGCTCGACGCCGAACTCGCCGAGCAGGTCAATCTCAACGACGCCAAGATCAATCAGCTCGAAGTCGCGATCGACGAGGAATGCTCGCGCATCCTCGCGCGCCGCCAGCCGACCGCGAGCGATCTTCGCCTGGTCTACGCGATCATCAAGACCATCACCGATCTCGAACGGATCGGCGACGAGGCCGGCAAGATCGGCCGCATGGCCAAGGACCTGGCGACGCAGGAACGCATCCAGGAAAACATGCGCGAGGTCCAGCATCTGTCGCGCCAGGTTTCGCAGATGGTGCGCGACGCGCTCGATTCGTTCGCGCGCATGGACATCGGCGCCGCGCTCGCCGTCGCGCATCAGGATCGCGAAGTCGATCGCGAATACGAGGCGCTGCTGCGCCAGTGCATCACCTTCATGATGGAAGACCCGCGCACGATCCGCCGCGTGATGGACATCATCTGGTGCGTCCGCGCGCTCGAACGGATCGGTGATCACGCGAAGAACATCGCCGAGTACGTCGTCTATTTCGTCGAAGGCAAGGACATCCGCCACCTGTCGCTCGAAGCGGCGGAGCGGGAAATCAAGCAGCGCTGAACGGCGGTTCGCGCCACGGGGCCGCGGCATCCGCTGCGGCCTTTTCCGTTTCCGGGCCGCCGCGCACCATGCGGCCCCCATCTTCCGGAGTTCTCATGTCGATCCTGTCCCGCCTTTTCGCCGCTGCGGCGCTGCTCGCGCTCGCGGCATGCGCGAGCGCCGACCTGCGGCTGTACGACGGTCCGGCCCGGCCGGCCGCCGAGCTTGCGGTCATTACCTTGCCCGAACAGCTCGAGGTCGCGTCGATCAACGGCGCCGAAGTGCCGGGTGCGAAGGGCATGTGGACGCGCGGCGACAAGCGTCTGCAGGTCGTGCCGGGCCGTTACGAGGCGCTCGTCTATTACCGCGAAGTCTGGCAGGCCGGCGGCGACAGCGACGTGCTGCGTTCGCGCAATCCTGCGCTGTTCACGATCGATGCACAGGCCGGTCACGAGTACCGCATCGACTATGCGCATCCGGGCACCTACGACGATGCCAGGCAGCTCGCGCAGAATTTCCACGGCTGGGTCGACGACAGGACCACTGGCG
>DASSVA010000154.1:0-8468 GCA_035706385.1 Solimonas sp.
GCTGCTCAATCCGGTCGTCTACCTGATCAGCGGCTTCCGCTGGAGTTTCTACGGCGTGTCGGACGTCAGCGTGCCGCTCAGCATCGGCATGACCGCGCTGTTCATGCTCGCCTGCATCGCGGCGATCCGCTGGGTGTTCAAGACCGGCTACCGGCTGAAATCCTGAAGCCCGCGCTCCGCGGCGGCGCTGGCCGCCGTGTCGATATCGTTATATAGTTTCGTATATAGCGATGATCGACGTGGGGATCATCGCCGGGTGGCAGCGCGGCCGCCGCACTCGACGACAGCAAGGGGAATCATGAAAAGAACGAACGACGCGCGCGCCTGCGCGTGGCTGGCGCTGGCCGTCGCGCTGCCGTGCAGCGGCGCCGCATCCGCGCAGGACAAGGCGGCGGACGAGGTGTTCGCGCTCGGCACCGTCGAAGTCATCGGCGAACGTCTGCCGGACGCACTCGCGGCGACCACCGAGACGATCGACGCGGAAACGATCGCCGCGCGTCATCGCGACGATCTGGCGAGCGCGCTCGATCTGGTGTCCGGCGTCAGCGTGCAGAACACCGGCCAGCGCCGCGAGCGGATGATCGCGATTCGCGGCTTTTCGAGCCGACAGGTACCGCTGTTCATCGACGGCGTGCCGGTCTACGTGCCGTACGACGGCGTCGTCGACCTGTCGCGCTTCGGCGTCGATTACGTGTCGCAGATCGTCGTCAGCAAGGGCCTCGCATCGCTGCTGTACGGGCCGAACATCCTCGGCGGCGCGGTCAACGTCGTCAGCCGCAAGCCGTCGGCACCGCTTGAAGCCAGCGCGCGCATCGAGACCGAGCTCGACGATCATGCCGACGACCTCGAACAGCGCGTCTCGGCGTCGCTCGGCGGCCTGCGCGGCCGCTGGTACGCGAACGCGACGGTGTCGTACATGAACAGCGACGGCTATCGCCTGCCGCACGATTTCACGCCGACCGCAGCCGAGAACGGCGGCCGGCGCGACAACGCCGACAGCCGCGATACCGTGATCAGCGCCAAGATCGGTTTCGTGCCGGACGCCGACAACGAATTCGCGCTCAGCTATTACCGCCAGGACGGCCGCAAGGACGATCCGCCGTATGCCGGCACGAACGCCGGCGTCAAGCCGCGCTACTGGCGCTGGCCGTACTGGGACAAACAGAGCATCTATTTCGTCGCGCGCGACGCGATCACCGCGCAGGGCACGCTGCGCTGGCGCATTTATTACGACAGCTTCAGGAATTCGCTCGACTCGTACGACGACGCGACGTACACGGCGCAGACCCGGCCGTACGCGTT
This sequence comes from Solimonas sp., assembly GCA_035706385.1. Taxonomy (GTDB): domain Bacteria; phylum Pseudomonadota; class Gammaproteobacteria; order Nevskiales; family Nevskiaceae; genus Solimonas. The sequence goes on from DASSVA010000154.1 coordinate 1,303, forward strand.
CGACGACAGCAACTACGACGACTACAGCGTCGGCGGCAGCGCCGATTTCGAATGGCGCTGGACGGCGGCGCAGATCACGCGCGTCGCCGCGCACTACCGCAACGACGTGCATCGCGAACGGCAGGCGGCGCCGGCGTCACCCGAGGAGCGCCTCGAAATCCCGACCTGGGATGTCGCGATCGAACACGAATGGCGCGTGCTGCCGTCGCTGTCGCTGACGCCGTCGTATTCGCACATGGTGCAGCCGGGACGGACCGTGCAGGTGTACGACGACGACAGCGCGTCGTTCACGCCGGTCAGCGTCGACCGCGCGAATGCCGACAACGCGCAGCTGGTCGCGACCTGGCACCTCGCGGCGCAACAGTCGCTGTACGCCGGCGTCAGTCGCAAGACGCGCTTCCCGACGCTGAAGGAACGCTTCTCCGGCGGCCTCGGCAGCGCCTTGCCGAATCCGGGCCTCGAACCGGAATCGGCGATGCACTACGAGCTCGGCTACGCGCCGCGTTTCGGCAGTGTCAGCGGCAAGCTCGCGCTGTTCGAAAGCCATCTGCACGATGCGATCGAGCAGGTCACGCTCGATCCGTCGGTCTGCGCCGCGCCGCCGTGCACGCAGTTGCGCAACGTCGGCCGGCAGCGCAATCGCGGCCTCGAAGCGTCGCTCGACTGGTCGCCGTTCGACGCGCTGCTGCTGACCGCGCAGTTCGATCTGCTCGACCGCGACAACCGCAGCAGCCCGGCGCTGAAATCGACCAACACGCCGGACTTCAAATACCAGTTCGCCGCCGACTGGCGGTTCCTGCCGCAGTGGCGGCTGCGCGCCGATCTGCAGCACGAATCGAAGCGCTACAGCGACACCAACGGCGACCGCGTCGCCGGCGCGTTCACGCTCGCCAACGCGTTCGTCCGCTACACGCCGCTGCAACCGATCGGCATCGAGGTCGGCGTCCGCAATCTCAGCGATGCGGTCTACGCCTACGAAGAAGGTTTCTACGAGCCGGGCCGCACCTGGCTCGCACAGATCGACTACCGCTATTGAGGTCCGCCATGCGCCATCTGATCGTCATCGCCGGCCTGCTGATCGCCGGCTTCATCGCGCCGGCTCATGCCGGCGACGACGGCATCGTGCTGCAGGGCGCCGACCTGAAAGCGCCGCTGCGGATCGACGCGGCGCTGCTGCAGAGCCTGCCGCGCCAGCACCTGCAGGCCAGCGAACATGGCCGCAGCGCGCAGTTCGACGGCGTCTGGCTGCGCGACGTGTTGAAGAAAGCCGGCGCGCCGCTCGGCGAGCGCCTGCGCGGTCCGCTGCTGCGCAACGTGCTGAGCGTGCAGGCGCGTGACGGTTACGCCGTCGTGTTTTCGCTCGCCGAACTCGACGACGGCTTTCGCCCGCGGCCGGTGCTGCTCGCCGACCGGCGCGACGGCCAGCCGCTGTCCGACGATGAAGGCCCGCTGCGTCTGGTCGTCGCCGACGAGAACCGTCCGGCGCGCTGGATCCGCCAGATCAGCGGTTTCACGCTGATGCGCGTCGCGCCGTAGCGCGCGGCGCGTCAGCCCTGCGCGGCCGCCCTGGTTTTGCCGACGGCCGGCTTGGCCTTGGGCTTGGCTTTGTCCGCCTTCGCCGCGACGATCTCGAGGCGCGCCTGCGCCTCGCGTTTGCCGAGTCCGCGCAGGCCGGCGATCGCCGCGACCTGCGATGCACGCGGCACCGTCTTGCGGCTCTCCCAGTTGTAGACCGACTGGCCGCTGACGCCGAGCAGCGCGCCGAAATCGTCGGCGCTGAGTCCGAGCCGCGCGCGCAGCGACTTCAATCCCTTGGCGACGAAGCGCAGCTTGGCGCCTTCCGCCGGCAGCTTCTGCGGTGCCGCCGAGCCGGCGACACGCCGCAGCTTCTTCACTTCCTGTTCGAGCTGGGCGATCTGCTTCTTCAGCGCCGCGAGCTGGCGTCGATGCGACGTCGTCGCGGCCTGCACCGGGCCGAGATGCTGGCGGATCGTCTTCTTGGAAAGGCGCGAAATTTCGCTTTTCAACAAGCTTGCGATATCACTCATTGGAAATTTGGGTCGCGGGATGGAGCCCATAGTATGCCTGAGCTTTGAAAACGGCTCCCGGAGCCGCGATCCGGGCAGCGGAAATCCCGCCTTTCGATGCGCGCTTTTGTTGGAAGCGACGATCCGGCCGGTCCGCTAGACTCGCGTACACACGCATGCCTCGCCAAACTGGAATGCCGATGACGAATCCCTACGATCGCTATGTGCTGCCGTATCTGATCGACGCGGCCTGCGGCATGAAAGCGATCCAGCGACAGCGGCATGATCTGGTCGCGCTGGCACGCGGCCGCGTGCTGGAGATCGGCATCGGCACCGGCCGCAACCTGCCGTTCTACGACCGCGAGCGGATCGATGCGCTGTGCGGCCTCGATCCGGCCGCGCAGATGCACGGCCTCGCGCGCAAACGCGCGCGCAAGGCGAACCTCGACGTCGAATTGCTGAGCCTGCCGGCCGAGCGAATTCCCGCCGACGACGAGAGTTTCGATACCGTGCTGACGACGTTCACGCTGTGCACGATCGCCGATCCGCTCGCCGCGCTGCGCGAAATGCGCCGTGTGCTGAAAAGCGACGGCGTGCTGCTGTTCTGCGAACACGGCCGCGCGCCGGACGCCGACGTGCGCCGCTGGCAGGACCGCCTGACGCCGGTCTGGAAACCGATCGCCGGCGGCTGCCATCTGAATCGCGACATTCCGGCCTTGCTCGCCGACGGCGGTTTCGCGATCCGCGAGATCGAGGCCAGTTATCTCAAGGGCCCGCGGCCGATGACGTACGTCTATCGCGGCCAGGCGCGCCGCGACTGAAACGGCGGCGCACCGACCGGCGACGCATCAACCCAGCGCGCGCTTGATCTTCTCCAGCTCGACCGCGGCCTGTTGCAGACCGTTCTCCGGCACGATCTCGCCGTCGCGCGCAGTGACGTCGGCGAAACGCGCGGCGATCTCGTCGGCGTCGTGCGCGAAGATGCCGCGCGTCAGCGTGATGTGCGCCGATTCGAACGCACCGCCGCCACCGCACAGGATCGTCCGCGTCGGCGCATCGTCCGACACCAGATGCAGCAGGCCCTGGCTGACCGCTTCCGGCCGTAGTTGTTGCAGCATGTCCGGCGTCAGGATGTCCTCGGTCATCCGTGTCGCCGCGGTCGGCGCGAGCGCGTTGACGCGGATGTTGTTCTTCGCGCCTTCGATGCCGAGCGTCTGCATGAAACCGACCAGCGCGAGCTTGGCGGCGCCGTAGTTCGACTGCCCGAAATTGCCGTACAGCCCGGTCGACGACGTGGTCATGACGATGCGCCCGTAATTCTGCTGACGCATCAGCTCCCAGACCGCCTTCGTGCAATGCACCGCGCCCATCAGGTGCACGTCGAGCACGAAGCGGAAATCGTCGAGGTTCATCTTCGCGAAGCTCTTGTCGCGCAGCACGCCGGCGTTGTTGACGAGGATGTCGACGCGACCCCATTTGTCGACCGCCTGTTTGACCATCGCCTCGACCGCCGCGAAATCGGTGACCGACGCGCCGTTGGCGATCGCCTCGCCGCCGGCCGCCTCGATCTCGGCGACGACTGCCTGCGCAGCCGCCGACGACGCGCCGCTGCCATCACGTGCGCCGCCGAGATCGTTGACGACGACCTTCGCGCCGCGCGCGGCGAGCGCCAGCGCGTGCTGGCGACCGAGGCCGTTGCCGGCGCCGGTGACGATGGCGACGCGGTTTTTGAACGAAATCATCGTGGGTCTCCTTGAGGGCAGACGGGAATTATCGAAGCCGCCGCGCATCGCGGCATCCTGCATCGGGACGATCGCGGCCGCTCACTGGTAGCCGCGCGCCTGCAGCGAGAACAGGTTCGCGTAGATGCCGCCGACCGCCATCAGTTCGGCGTGATTGCCGCGCTCGACGATGCGGCCCTGGTCGATGACGACGATCTGGTCGGCGATGCGCACGGTCGAGAAGCGGTGCGAGATGACGATCGCGATGCGGTCTTTCATCAGCGCGCGGAAATGCGAAAAGATTTCCGCTTCGGCACCGGCGTCCATCGCCGCGGTCGGTTCATCGAGCACGAGGATGTCGGCCTCGCTGCGCATGAACGCGCGCGACAGCGCGATCTTCTGCCACTGTCCGCCCGACAGTTCGCGACCGTCGCGGAACCATTTGCCGAGCTGCGTGCGGTAGCCCTGCGGCAGTGCGTCGATGAACGACGCCGCCATGCCCTTGTCGGCGGCGTCCTGCCAGCGTTCCGGCACATCGAAGCCGCGCACGTCGCCGGCGCCGATGTTCTCGCCGACGATCAGCTGGTAGCGTGCGAAGTCCTGGAAGATCACGCCGATCCGCGCGCGCAGCGCGGTCTCGTCCCAGTCCTGCAGATCGAGGCCGTCGAGCAGCACGCGGCCATGCGTCGGCGTGTACAGCCGCGTCAGCAGCTTGATCAGCGTGGTCTTGCCGGCGCCGTTCTCGCCGACCAGCGCCAGCGATGCGCCGGGGCGGATGTGCAGGTCGATGTCGTGCAGCGCCGGCGCGTCGGCACCCGGATACGTGAACGAGACGTGCTCGAAGCGAATGCCGTCGTGCGGCAACGGCCCCTGCACGCCGCCGCCGCGCGGCGGCGCGACCGGCGTTTCCAGATATTCGTACAGTGTCGACAGGTACAGGTTGTCCTCATACATGCCGCTGATCGCCGACAGGCTGCTGGTGACCGCCGTCTGGCCATTGCGGAACAGCGCGAGGTACATCGTCATCTGGCCGAGCGTGATCCGCGCCAGCACGGTCGACACCGCGACCCACGCGTACGCGCCGTAATACGCGATCACGCCGAGCAGGCCGAGTCCGAAACCCCAGCCGTCGCGGCGCACGGCGAGACTGCGTTCCTCGCCGTAGAGCTTGTCGAAGATGCCCTTGTAGCGACCGAGCAGCAGCGGCCCGAGGCCGAACAGCTTGACTTCCTTGGCGTGGTCCTCGCGCGCGATGACGGTTTCCAGATAGGTCTGCATGCGCGTCGCCGGCGAACGCCAGCGGAACAGCTGGAACGCCTGGCCGGAGAACCTGGCTTCGGCGACGAACGACGGCACGCCGGCCAGCAACAGCACCGTCACCGCCCACGGCGAGAATTGCACGAGCAGCGCGCCGTAGCTGACCAGCGAAATCGCGTTCTGCGCGAGGCCCGTGGTCTTCATGATCAGCGCGAGCGGCCGCACCGACGCCTCGCGGCGCGCGCGCACGAGATTGTCGTAGAACTCGGAGTCCTCGAAATGCGTCAGCTCCAGCGTCAGCGCCTTTTCGAGAATCATGACGTTGACGCGCTGGCCGAGCTGGATGCGCAGCAGCGACTGGCACAGCGAAGTCGTCCGCGTGATGCCGCTCGCGGCCGCGACCAGCATGCCTTCCAGCACGACCCATTCGAGCACCGGCCGGAACAGCGCGATGCCGTGGCCGCCATGCTGCGCGATCGTGATCGCCGCGACCACGGCGTCGACGATGCGCGCGCCGACGTACGCGATCGCCGCCGGCAGCACGCCGGCCGCGACGGTCAGCACGACCAGCGCGATCAGCAGCCGCGGGCTCGTGTTCCAGACCAGCTGCAGCGCGCGCCGCGTGTAGCGGAACACGCGCACGCCGCCGGCGCCGGGATCGGCGCGCGGCGCATCGGCGGGCGCGGGTCTGAAACCATTCATGACGAGGGCGATGAAAAACGACGGCGCGCAAAGTAACCCAAAACGGCATCACGCCGTCAGCATGCCGGCCGGCGGCGCGGCGTAAGATACGCGCCGCAGGCGGTGCGCCGCCCGAATCTCCGCCGCACCGCCAGCCCGTCCGATGACCGAATCGACCGAATCGACGCCGCACCACCGTCATCTCGAACACGCCCGCGAGCAGATCATCGAACTGCTGTCGCGCCAGGCGCTCGAGCTCGAACTGCTGTCGCGATCCGAGAACCGCAAGCCGGACGTCGTCGCCCAGCTGCTCGCGCGCCAGCACCAGGCGGCGCTGTCGCAGCGGCTGCTGAATTTCCATCCGGCCGACATCGCGTTCGTGTTCGAAAGCCTGTCGCCCGAAGCGCGCGAGATGGCCTGGCAGCTGGTCGCGCCCGAACGGCGCGGCGCGGTGCTGCTCGAAGTCTCCGACGCGGTGCGCCGTTCGCTGGTCGGCGGCATGCAGCCGGAAGAGATTTCCGCGGTCGTGCGCACGCTCGACTCCGACGACATCGCCGATCTGGTCAGCAGCCTGCCGGACGAACAGCGCCAGGCCGTGCTCGATCTCGTCGACCGCGCCGACCAGGCCGAAGTGCGCGCGGTCCTCAGTTTTCCGGAAGACAGCGTCGGCGCGATGATGGACCTCGATTTCATCGCCGTGCGCGAGGACGCGACGCTGGAGGCGGTGCACCGGCTGTTGCGCCGCAAGAAGCCGCTGCCGGCGCACACCAACGAGCTGATCGTCGTCGACCGCAACAACGCGCTGCGCGGCGTGCTGCCGCTCGACAAGCTGCTGTTCGAAGAACCGGAGACCGAGGTCGGCAGCGTGATGCTGACGCAGGCGACCTATTTCTTCACCGACGACCAGGGCCGCGACGCGGTCGACGCGTTCGAGAAATACGATCTGATCTCGGCGCCGGTCGTGAACCTGCACCGCCAGGTCGTCGGCCGCATCACCGTCGACACGGTGATCGACGAGCTCAACGAACGCGCGCAGAGCGAGAATCTGCGGCAGGTCGGTCTGTCCGAAGACGACGAGGACCTGTTCGCGCCGCCGGTGCGCAGCGCGCGCAAACGCTGGCCGTGGGTCGCGCTGAACCTTTTGACGGCGTTCATCGCGTCGCGCGTGATCGACGCGTTCGAGCCGGTGATCGCGCAGCTCGTCGCGCTGGCGACGCTGATGCCGATCGTCGCCAGCATCGGCGGCAACACCGGCAACCAGACGATGGCGCTGGTGATCCGCGGTCTGGCGCTGAACCAGATGGGTCCGCAGCAGTTGCGCACGATGCTGGTCCGCGAACTGGCGATCGCCGGCATCAACGGCAGCGTCTGGGGCGGCGCGCTCGCCGCCGTCACGTTCGGGCTCTACCGCGACTGGCGGCTGGCGGCGGTGATCGGCGCGGCGATGCTGCTCGAACTGCTGCTCGCCGCGACCGCCGGC
>DASSVA010000155.1:0-2838 GCA_035706385.1 Solimonas sp.
CATGCACGAGGAACTCGCGGACGTTTTCCAGTTCGCGCATACCGACGCACATTCGGACCTCGTCGTGCTGACCGGCGCCGGGCGCGCGTTCTCGGCCGGCGGCGACGTCGCGCATATCGCGCGCAGCGCGGCGAATCCGGAACTGTTCGACCAGGAAGCGCGCTGCGCGAAACGCGTGATCGCCGGCATCCTCGATCTCGACAAGCCGCTGGTCTGCCGGCTCAACGGCCACGCGGTCGGCCTCGGCGCGACGCTGGCGCTGTTCTGCGACGTGATCTTCGCCGCCGACACCGCGAAGATCGGCGATCCGCACGTCGCGATCGGCCTGGTCGCCGGCGACGGCGGCGCGGCGATCTGGGCGCAGCGCATCGGCCTCGGCCGCGCGAAGGAATTCCTGCTGACCGGCGAACTGCTGACGGCGAAACGCGCCGCCGAGATCGGCCTCGTCAATCACTGCCTGCCGGCCGCCGAACTCGACGCCGCAGTCGATGCGTTCTGCGACAAGCTGCTGGCCGGTGCGATCAAGGCGATCCGCTGGACCAAGGTGCTGACGAATCTTGAACTCAAGCGCATCGCGACCGCGGTGATGGACGCCGGCGTCGCGTACGAGTCGCTGAGCGTGCGTTCGGATTTCCATCAGAACGCCGTCAAGGCGATGGTCGAGAAAGCGACGGCGAAGAAGTAGCTGCCTGTTCCGTCATGCCCGCGAAAGCGGGCATCCAGGGATATCGGACCACAGTCGCCACCGCTCTGGATGCCCGCTTTCGCGGGCATGACGAGAACCGTTTACTTCGCCGTTCCCCATATCTCCGCAGCGAGCGCGAACGCCGCCGCAAGCGCCGGCTCTTTCCGACGCCGTTCGAGGCAGACCAGCGTCAGATCGGCGTCGATCGTCACCGGCGTCAGCGCGACGCGGCCGGCGCGGCTCTCGGCACGCGCGATCGGTTCGCGCACCAGCGACAGGCCGACGCCGGCGCGAACCAGATCGAGCATCGACGGTTCGACGTCGACCTGCGCGGCGATCCGCGGCGTCGCGCCGAGCGCCGCGAACTTCGCGCTCAGCAGGCGGTTGTGCACCGAGTCCGGCGGCGTCCAGATCCACGGCAGGCGCGCCAGCGCCGCGAAGTCGGCGCGCGCGACGCGCTCCTTCCACGCGCGCGGCGCCGTCACGCGGTAGCGGAACGCGGTCAGCACCGCCGTGTGCACGCGCCGGTCGTCCGGCACGCCGAGATAGAAGCCGACATCGAGTTCGCCACCGCGGACCTGCGACAGCACCCAGCCCGAGGTGCCGTGCGAGACGTCGACATGCAGCGCCGGATGCCGTTCGAGCATCAGCCCCAGCAGCGCGCCGAGCCTCAGGAAATCGGGATCGAGAATCGTGCCGAGCCGCAGCCGGCCGGACACCTGCGCCGACAGCGCCGACGCGGCGGCTTCGAATCCGGCGATCGCCGTCAGCGCGGCCTGCGCGTGCGGCAGCAATGCACGCCCGGCCGGCAGCAGTTCCATGCCGCGCGGCGTGCGCCGGAACAGCGGCGTGCCGACCGATTTCTGCAGCGCCTTGAGCTGCAGGCTGAGCGCCGACTGCGTCAGGTGCACGGCCTCGGCGGCGCGCGTGATGCTGCCGTGACGGGCCACCATGACGAGAACGCGAAGCTGCCGGAGATCCATGCGCGTACGGAGCGGGTCGAAAGGCCGATATTGGCGTTTCTTATATCGACGTCAGTTTAATTCATTGGCATCCGGACCGCGGATGCGGCCTAATATGTTTTTCCCGCCAGCAAAACACGTCCGCCATGAATCTGCCCGAAGGTCAAATCATCAACACTATTGGTCATTACATCGGCGGCGCGATCCGCGAAACGGCCGCTGCACGCACCAGTGATGTCTACAACCCGGCCACCGGCGCGGTGACCGCGAAACTGACGCTCGCGACGCAGGCCGACGTCGATGCCGCCGTCGCCGCCGCGAAGGCCGCGTTCCCGGCGTGGTCGGCGACCGCGCCGCTGAAGCGCGCGCGCATCCTGATGAAGTTCCGCGAACTGCTCGAAGCGCACAAGGAAGAACTGGCGAAGCTGATCACCGCCGAGCACGGCAAGGTGCTGTCCGACGCGGCCGGCGAAGTGACGCGCGGCATCGAGGTCGTCGAGTTCGCGATGGGCGCGCCGCATCTGCTCGCCGGCTCGCACAGCGACAACATCGGCGGCGGCATCGACAACTGGAACCTGCGCCAGCCGCTCGGTGTCTGCGCCGGCATCACGCCGTTCAACTTCCCGGTGATGGTGCCGATGTGGATGTTCCCGGTCGCGCTGGTGTGCGGCAACACCTTCGTGCTGAAGCCGTCGGAACGCGATCCGTCGGCATCGCTGCGCGTCGCCGAGCTGCTGAAGCAAGCCGGCCTGCCGGACGGCGTATTCAACGTCGTGCAGGGCGACAAACTCGCCGTCGATGCGCTGATCGCGCATCCGGACGTGCAGGCGCTGTCGTTCGTCGGTTCGACGCCGATCGCCGAGTACATCTACGGCGAAGGCACGCGCCACGGCAAGCGCGTGCAGGCACTCGGCGGCGCGAAGAACCATCTGATCGTGATGTCGGACGCCGATCTCGACCAGGCGGTCGACGCGCTGATCGGCGCGGCGTACGGCTCGGCCGGCGAACGCTGCATGGCGACGTCGGTCGCGGTCGCGGTCGGCGATGTCGCCGACGAACTGGTCAAGCGCGTCGCCGCGAAGGCGCGCGCGCTGGTGATCCGCAACGGCACCGATCCGGCCTCGGAAATGGGCCCGCTCGTCACCTGCGCCCACAAGAACAAGGTCGAAGGCTACATCGAGAAAGGCGTCA
>DASSVA010000156.1:0-5248 GCA_035706385.1 Solimonas sp.
TCGAGCACCATCAGTTTCGGTTCGAGCACCAGCATCTGCAGGATCTCGTTGCGCTTCTTCTCGCCGCCCGAGAATCCCTGGTTGACGCCGCGCGACAGCATGGCCGGGTCCATCTGCATCTGCTTGACGCGATGGCGGACCCACGCGAGAAAATCGTTCGCCGCCAGTTCCGGCTCGCCACGTTCCTTGCGTTGCGCGTTGACCGCCGCTTTGAGGAACATCATGTTGCTGACGCCGGGAATCTCGACCGGATACTGGAAGCCCATGAAGATGCCGTGCGCGGCGCGCTGCTCGGCCGACAGCTCGGCGATGTCCTTGCCCTGATAGCGGATCGTGCCCGCCGTGACGACGTAATCCTCGGCACCGGCGAGCACTTTCGACAGCGTCGACTTGCCGGCGCCGTTCGGACCCATGATCGCGTGCACTTCGCCGGCGTTCACCGCGAGGTCCAGGCCCTTGAGGATTTCCTTGCCGGCGACGGCGGCGTGCAGGTTTTCGATGTTCAGAATGTTCATAAATAAAGCTCTAACCGCAGATTGCGCAGATTACGCAGAATGATTGAGAACGATGCGACGGAATTCGAAGCTCTTGCCCCTGAAATTCATGAGCAGACGTCGCCGAAAGCCGGATGCCTTCAGATAATTGATGAGTTGGGCCGCTTCCGTATTGCCGAGCCGATCGACCGTTTTCAGTTCGACGATGATCGCATCGAAGCAGACAAGGTCGGCGCGGTAGCTGCAGCCAAGGGCATGGCCTTTGTAATGCACGGGTAAGGCATGCTGGCTGTTGAACGGAATCCCGCGAAGTTTGAGTTCGTGTTCCAGTGCTTCTTGATAAACCGCTTCGAGAAAACCGGAGCCGAGCTCACGATGCACTTCCATTCCCGCGCCGATCAAGGCGAAGGTTTCGGCATCACGTTCCGCAGTTTCCGAGAGTTTCATATCCGTTTTGCTGAAGCTTTCCACCCGACTTCGAGAATTTCATTTCTGCGAAATCTGCGTAATCTGTGGTTCAAGCTTGTCGCTTTTCACCCGACCGCGCCTTCCAGCGACACCTGCAGCAGCTTCTGCGCTTCCACCGCGAATTCCATCGGCAGTTCCTTGAAGACGTCCTTGCAGAAGCCGTTGACGATCATTGACACGGCGTCTTCTTCGCCGATGCCGCGCGAGCGGCAGTAGAACAGCTGGTCGTCGCTGATCTTCGAGGTCGTCGCCTCGTGTTCGACGATCGCGGTCGGGTTGCGGATCTCGGTGTACGGGAACGTATGCGCGCCGCAGTCGCTGCCGATCAGCAGGGAATCGCATTGCGTGTGGTTGCGTGCGCCATCGGCTCGCTCGCCGACGCGGACGAGGCCGCGATACGCCTGCTGGCCGTGGCCGGCGGAAATGCCTTTCGAGACGATCGTCGATTTCGTGTTGCGGCCGAGATGGATCATCTTGGTGCCGGTGTCGGCCTGCTGGCGGTGATGGGTCAGCGCGACCGAGTAGAACTCGCCGACCGAATCGTCGCCGCGCAGGATGCAGCTCGGGTATTTCCACGTCACCGCCGAGCCGGTTTCGACCTGCGTCCACGAAATCTTGCTCGCGACGCCACGGCAGTCGCCGCGCTTGGTGACGAAGTTGTAGATGCCGCCGACGCCGTTCTCGTCGCCCGGATACCAGTTCTGCACCGTCGAATACTTGATCTCGGCGCGATCGAGCGCGACCAGTTCGACGACCGCCGCGTGCAGCTGGTTCTCGTCGCGCTGCGGCGCGGTGCAGCCTTCGAGATACGAGACGTGCGCGTCATCCTCGCAGATGATCAGCGTGCGCTCGAACTGGCCGGTGTTGCGCTCGTTGATGCGGAAGTACGTCGACAGTTCCATCGGGCAGCGCACGCCTTTCGGCACGAACACGAACGAGCCGTCGGTGAACACCGCCGAGTTCAGCGCCGCGTAGAAGTTGTCGGCGAACGGCACGACGGTGCCGAGGTATTTCTTCACCAGTTCCGGATGCTCGCGCACCGCTTCGGAGATCGAGCAGAAGATCACGCCGGCCTCGGCGAGCTTCTTCTTGAACGTGGTGCCGACCGAGACCGAGTCGAACACGACGTCGACGGCGACGTTCTGCACGCCGGCGAGCATTTCCTGTTCACGAACCGGAATGCCGAGCTTGGTGTACGTCTCCAGCAGCTTCGGATCGACCTCGGCCAGCGATTTGGGCGCGTCCTTCATCGATTTCGGCGCCGAGTAGTACGAGATCGCCTGGTAATCGAGCTTCGGATATTGCACGTGCGCCCAGCGCGGCTCGCTCATCGTCAGCCAGCGGCGATACGCGCGCAGGCGGAATTCGAGCAGCCATTCCGGTTCGTGCTTCTTCGCCGAGATCAGGCGCACGACGTCTTCCGACAGGCCGGGCGGCACGCGCTCGGATTCGATGTCGGTGATGAAGCCCGCCGCGTATTTGCGGTTCTGGACCAGTGCTTCGATGTCGGTGGGATTGGCTGCCATGAGGTCGCTATCCGGTTCGTGCCGCCGGGTCAGGCCCGGATCAGCGGAAATTCCCTGGGTGTCCTGGCGCGTATCGGCGCGCTGCCGCCGTGCGCCATCTGCGCCAGCGTCACCGCTTCCAGCGCCTCGCGGATCGCGGTGTTGATCAGTCGCCAGTTGGCGCGCGTCGCGCAGTCGCTCTCGATGCTGCATTCGCCGTTGTGGACCGAGCACGCGGTCACCGCGAGCGGGCCTTCGAGCGCCTTGATGATGTCGGCGACCGAGATTTTCTCGGCCGGCCGTGCGAGCCGGTAGCCGCCGTGCGCGCCGCGCAGCGATTCCAGCAACCGTGCGCGCGTCAGCGTCTTGAGCAGCTTGGCGACCGTCGGCAGCGGCACGTGCGTGCGCTCGGCCAGCTCCTGTCCGGTCAGCGTCCGGGCCGGTTCGCGCGCGGCCGCCGTCATCAGCACGGTGGCGTAGTCGGCGAGTTTGCTCAGCTTCAGCACGAAACAGGACCAATTCAGTACGGATTGCCAGTTTACCGGATGCGGACGGCGGTTTGAATAGCGCGCCGGCATCCTGAACGGCAGCCGCGGATTCGCCCGCCGATCTGCCCGCCGATTTGAAGATCGCAACGCGCAGGCGGTATAAGCGGCGCACCGCTGAATTCGAGGATGCCGATGCGCCAGATTCCGCAACTGTTGTCGCCGCGCCATTACGCGCCCGCGCTGGTGCTGCTGATCCTGATCGGCTCGATCGTCGCGGCGCGCGAGCTGGGGCCGGGCTGGTGGCTGGTCGCGGCGATCGCCGCGGCGCTGATCGCGCTCGGTGTCTACGACCTGCTGCAGACCTCGCATGCGATCCGCCGCAATTACCCGATCGTCGGCAACATCCGCTGGCTGGTCGAGGCGATCCGCCCGGAACTGCGCCAGTACCTGTTCGAATCGGAGACCGAGGCGACGCCGTTCTCGCGCGCGCAGCGTTCGCTGGTCTACCAGCGCGCGAAGGGCGTCGAGGATGCGCGGCCGTTCGGCACCGAGCAGGACGTCTACGGCACCGGTTACGAATGGGTCAATCATTCGATGCAGCCGCGCACGATCGCCGATACCGATTTTCGCGTGAAGATCGGCGGCGAGCGCTGCACGCAGCCGTACGAGGCTTCGCTGCTGAACATCTCGGCGATGAGCTTCGGCTCATTGTCGGCGAACGCGATCCGCGCACTGAACCGCGGCGCGCAGCTCGGCGGCTTCGCGCACGACAGCGGCGAAGGCTCGATCAGCCGCTATCACCGCCCGGAAACGGCAGGCGAGCCGGGCGGCGACCTGATCTGGGAAATCGCCAGCGGCTATTTCGGCTGCCGCGACGAACAGGGTCGCTTCGATCCGGACAAGTTCGCGCGGCAGGCGTGCACGCCGCAGGTGAAGATGATCGAGATCAAGCTTTCGCAGGGCGCCAAGCCCGGCCACGGCGGCATGCTGCCGGCGCCGAAGGTGACGGCGGAAATCGCCGAGGCGCGCGGCGTGCCGCAGGGCGTCGACTGTATCTCGCCGTCGCGGCACTCGGCGTTCTCGACGCCGGTCGAACTGCTCGAATTCATCGCCAGACTGCGCGAGATGTCCGGCGGCAAGCCGACCGGTTTCAAGTTCGCGCTCGGCCATCCGTGGGAGTTCTTCGGCATCTGCAAGGCGATGCGGGAGACCGGCCTGCTGCCGGATTTCATCGTCGTCGACGGCGGCGAGGGCGGCACCGGCGCCGCGCCGCTGGAATTCGCCGACCACATCGGCACGCCGCTGCAGGAAGCGCTGATGCTCGTGCAGAACACGCTGGTCGGCCTGAACCTGCGCGACAGGATCCGCATCGGTGCGAGCGGCAAGATCATCTCGGCGTTCGACATGGCGCGCACGCTCGCGCTCGGCGCCGACTGGTGCAACGCCGCGCGCGGGTTCATGTTCGCGCTCGGCTGCGTGCAGTCGCAGAGCTGCCATACCGGCCGCTGCCCGACCGGCATCGCGACGCAGGACAAGAGCCGGCAGCGCGCGCTGGTCGTGCCGGACAAGGCGCAGCGCGTCGCCAGTTTCCATCGCCACACGCTGCACGCACTCGCCGAACTGGTCGGCGCCGCCGGGTTGTCGCACCCCAGCGACCTCAAGCCGCACCACATCGTGCGGCGCGTCCACCACAACGAAATCCGCCTGCTGTCGAACCTGTTCAAGTTCCTCGCGCCGGGCGAGCTGCTCGTCAATCCTTCGGCGCACGCCGTCTACGAGATGTACTGGCCGATGGCCTCGGCGCACAGCTTCGATCCACAAGGACTCGCCAACCCATGAATGATGCGATTGCCGACGATCCGGTCTGGGATGTGCCGGCGCCGTTCATCGAAGCCGCGACGATCGCGGTCGCCGACGTCGACCGTTTCGGCCATACCAACAACGTCGTCTATCTGTCGCTGCTCGAACGCGTCGCGTGGTCGCATTCGGAAAGCCTCGGTCTCGATTTCGACGCGTATGAAAAGCTCGGCGCCGGCTGCGTCGCGCGCCGTCACGAACTCGATTACCTCGCGCCGACGTTCGCCGGCGAACGGCTATGGCTCGCGACCTGGGTGCACGAGAACGACTTCCGCCTCAGCATGTGGCGCCGCTACCAGATCGTCCGCGCGTCCGATCGCAAGACCGTGCTGCGCGGCCAGACGCAATGGGTCTGCGTCGACATGAAAAGCGGCCGGCCGAAACGGATGCCGCCCGAGTTCCAGGCGTACAAGCCGTGGCCGCGCCGCGAAGGCGA
>DASSVA010000157.1:0-3470 GCA_035706385.1 Solimonas sp.
GAAGGCATCGACATCGGCGGCGAGACGGTCGGCCTGATCACCTACATGCGTACCGACTCGGTGAACCTCGCGCAGGACGCGCTCGCCGAGATCCGCCAGGTCATTCCGAAGCAGTTCGGCGCCAAGGCGCTGCCGCCGGAACCGCGTTATTACAAGACCAAGTCGAAGAACGCGCAGGAAGCGCACGAAGCGGTGCGGCCGACCGCGGCGGCACGCCTGCCGAAGGACATCGCCAAATTTCTCGCGCCCGACCAGGCCAAGCTTTACGAGCTGATCTGGAAGCGCACGGTCGCCAGCCAGATGGAGCAGGCGCTGTTCGACACCGTCACCGTCGAACTGCGCGCCGGGGATGCGCCGGCCGGCAGCCGCGGCGCGCATGCGTTCCGCGCGAGCGGCTCGACGCTGATCGAGCCCGGGTTCATCGCGGTCTATACGCAGAGCTTCGACACGCCGAGCGGCAAGGATGACGACGATGACGACAAGCGTCTGCCGGCGCTGGCGACCGGCGATCGCGTCAAGCTCAGTGATCTGATCGCCGACCAGCATTTCACCGAGCCGCCGCCGCGTTACACCGAAGCGAGCCTGGTCAAGACGCTGGAGGAATACGACATCGGCCGGCCGTCGACGTACGCGTCGATCATCTCGACGCTGCAGGCGCGCGACTACGTGCGTCTCGAAGGCAAGGCGTTTTCGCCGACCGACGTCGGCCTGATCGTCAACAAGTTCCTGACCGATCATTTCACGCAGTACGTCGATTACGAATTCACCGCCAATCTCGAGGACGAACTCGACGCGGTGTCGCGCGGCGAACAGCAGTGGAAGCCGTTGCTCGCGAAGTTCTGGGGCAGTTTCAAGCCGCGCGTCGACGAGAAGATGGAGCTGTCGCGCACCGAGATTTCCGAGGACCGCCAGCTCGGCATCGATCCGGCCAGCGGCCGGCCGGTGTCGGCGCGTCTCGGCCGCTACGGCCCGTGCGTGCAGATCGGCAAACGCGACGACGCGGAAAAGCCGCGCTTCGCGTCGCTGCGCGCGAATCAGCGCATCGACACGATCACGCTCGACGAAGCGCTCGCGCTGTTCCGCCTGCCGCGCAAGCTCGGCAGCCTGCCGAATGGTGACGAGGTCGAAGTCAATATCGGTCGCTTCGGGCCGTACGTGCGCTACGGCAAGAGCTTCGTGTCGCTGAAGAAGGATGATGATCCGTACACCGTCGAGCTGCCGCGCGCGATCGAGCTGATCGAAGCCAAGGCGGCGGCGCTGGAGGCGGCGACGATCGTCAGGTTCGGCGACAGCGGCATTCGCATCGTCAAGGGCCGCTTTGGTCCGTACATCACCGACGGTTCGCGCCGCGCGCGGATTCCGAAAGGCCGCGATCCCGAAGCGCTGAGCGTGTTCGAATGCGAGGCGTATCTGGCCGAAGCCGAGGCGGCGGCGCCGAAGAAAGGTGGGCGCAAAGGCGC
This sequence comes from Solimonas sp., assembly GCA_035706385.1. Taxonomy (GTDB): domain Bacteria; phylum Pseudomonadota; class Gammaproteobacteria; order Nevskiales; family Nevskiaceae; genus Solimonas. The sequence continues at coordinate 1,461 of DASSVA010000157.1, forward strand.
GGCGAAGAAGGCTGCGAGCAAGACGGCTGCCACCGACGTCAAGCCGAAGGCGGTGAAGAAAGTCGCGAAGAAGGCCGCCAAGAAAGCCGTCAGGAAAGCGGCGAAGAAAGCGACGAAAAAGACGGTTTGATGGACATCGCACCCTGGCATCTGCGCGCCGCGATCGATGCGCTGGAGGCGGGCGGCCTGATCGCCTGTCCGACCGAAGCGGTCTGGGGTCTGTCGTGCGATCCGCTCAGCGAGCGCGCCTGCATGCGCCTGCTCGCGATCAAGCGGCGCCACTGGAGCAAGGGACTGATCCTGGTCGCCGCCGATTTCGCGCAGCTCGCGCCGTTCGTCGAAGTGCCGTCGAACAACGCGCTGAAACGCGCGACCGCGACCTGGCCGGGACCGGCGACCTGGATCTTCCCGGCAACGACGCATACGCCGATGTGGATCAGCGGCGATCACGACGGCGTCGCCGTGCGCGTCACCGCGCATCCGCTGTTGCGCGCGCTCAGCAAGCGCTTCGGCGGACCGCTGGTGTCGACCAGCGCCAATCCGTCCGGCCGCGACCCGGCGCGCAGCGCGTACGAGGTTCGTCGTTATTTCCGCGGCGATCTCGATGCGCTGATTCCCGGCGCGCTCGGCGGGCTCGCCAAGCCGACGACGATTCGCGACGCGGCCACCGGCCACATCCTGCGGCGATGAGGCGATGAGCGCCGAAACAGTCGACAGCGCGGCGGTCGAAGCGTGGCTGCGCGCGCTGCAGCGGCGCATCTGCGAGGCGATCGAGGCGATCGAAGGTCGCGACGGCGCGCGATTCGCGAACGATGCGTGGCAAAAACCGACCGACAGTCCGCTGCAGGGTCGCGGCGAGACGCGCGTGCTCAGCGACGGCCAGGTGTTCGAACGCGCCGGCGTCGCGTTTTCCGACGTGCGCGGCCATCGCCTGCCGCCATCGGCGACACAGAACCGCCCCGAGCTCGCCGGTCGCGGCTTTCGTGCGATGGGCATGTCGCTGGTGTTTCACCCGCGCAATCCGTATGTGCCGACCGTGCACGCGAACGTGCGCTTTTTCGTCGCCGAAGCGACGCATGCCTTGCCGGTCTGGTGGTTCGGCGGCGGTTTCGATCTGACGCCGTATTACGGTTTCGAAGACGACGCCCGGCACTGGCACGCGACCGCGCGCCGCGCCTGCGACGGTTTCGTCGATGCCGACGGCGCGCCGGCCTATCCGAAACTGAAGAAATGGTGCGACGACTATTTCTTCCTCAGGCACCGCAACGAGCCGCGCGGCATCGGCGGCCTGTTTTTCGACGACTGGCATGTCGGCGGCTTCGCGCAAAGTTTCGCGTTGCAGCGCAGCGTCGGCGAGCATTTTCTCGACGCCTACCTGCCGATCGTCGAACGCCGCAAGGACATGGCGTACGGCGAACGCGAACGGAACTGGCAGCTGTATCGTCGCGGCCGTTACGTCGAGTTCAATCTGGTCTGGGATCGCGGCACGCATTTCGGCCTGCAGTCCGGCGGCCGCACCGAATCGATCCTGATGTCGATGCCGCCGCTCGCGGCGTGGCAGTACGACCATCGTCCGGAGCCGGGTTCGGCGGAAGCGGAGCTGCTGGAGAAATATCTGGTTCCGCGGGATTGGTAGGGCGGTTCGCTGCTCGTTCTGCACGAAGCTTTCTTGATCTGATCTTTTCTTTCGCCCTTGAAGGGCGACCTACTTCTCTTTGCTTGTGCAAAGAGAAGTAGGCAAGAGAAAGCACACCCCTGGGGCCGCACTCCGCGATGCGGAGTGCCCTCGCATGCTCACGTGCTCGGGACCGTCGCCGACACGCCATCCCTGGCGTGACGGCGACTTGGCGCGCCGTCCTGGCGCGCCATTCCCTGTGCGCGCTGCGCTGCTCGGTGCAGTCCTAAGGGGCCCAAAAGCGAAAGGCCACGGCACGGCGCTGCGCGCCGTCTGGATTCCCGCGTTCGCGGGAATGACGAGAAAAAGGCACTCCCTCTCCCCGCGTGCGGGGA
>DASSVA010000158.1:0-17658 GCA_035706385.1 Solimonas sp.
CCCCCCATCCTGCAGCGTGACCTGATTGGGTCAAGGCCGGGTTGTCATGCAGGCAGTTTGGCTGCAAGCAGTTCGACCTTCTCGATATTGGGCGGAGAACTGAGCAAGGTCGCGGCGTTGGCCATCAAGGCCGCGGCGATCTGGCCGTTCAGATGTGCTTGGCGACCTGCCTCATCGGCAAAGGCATCGAACACACCGAACGTCGAAGGGCCAAACTTCAATGCGAACCAGGCAGTGGTGCCGGACTCGGCGTTGGCGAGCGGCAGTGCGCTGGCCAGGAAGTCGGCAAGCGCAGCCTCCTGGCCGGGTTTGGCTTCGAGGCGAACAAACAGGGCGAGCTTGGTCATACTGTAATCCTTTGGGTAAATGGGTTAGGTGAAGGGATCGACGAGCCTGCAATCTAAATCTTCATGACAGCCATCTCTATAGGCAATAATGACAACTTTGATATCATTGTTGCCATGAAACTCCACATCCTTGTTTGTGATGGCGTGTTTGATCTGGGGCTTGCGGCGCTCACTGACACAGTGGGCTTGGCCAATGCGATGTCGGGCTCGCTGCCGCAGGCTCCCGCGCACATAGAGCTCACGCTGGTGGGCGTGCGGCGTCGCATCCGAACTGCGCAAGGCTTGACGGTCCCCGTGGTCACTGCGCATGGTGTGCCCGAACCAGACGTCGTGCTCGTGCCAGCGTTTGGCGACAAGATGCCTGACACGCTCTCGGCTCGACTCACACGCCCCGATGTGCCCGACGCGGTCGCGGCGCTACAGCAGTGGTCCACCGCTGGCGCGCACCTTGGTGCCGCTTGCTCCGGTAGCTTCTTGCTTGCAGAGAGCGGCCTGCTTGATGGGCATCGTGCGACGACGTCATGGTGGCTGGGGCCGATGTTTCGGCAGCGCTATCCGAACGTCAAGCTGGACGAGTCACGCATGATCGTGAACTCGACACGCTTCACCACCGCGGGTGCCGCTTTGGCCCACGTCGACTTGGCCTTGCGCATCATCCGAGGGCGCAGTCCGGCGCTGGCGGCCCTGGTGGCACGCTATCTGCTGGTCGAGACACGCAGTTCGCAAGCCGAGTTCGTGATTCCCGACCACCTTGCGCATGCCGACCCGATGGTGGAGCGCTTCGAGTGCTGGGCCAGACGTCGGCTCGCGCAGGGGTTCTCGCTGGCCGAGGCGGCCAGCGCTGCGGGCACAAGCGAGCGCACCTTGGCGCGGCGGCTGCAAAGCGTTTTGGGCAAGACACCGCTGTCGTATTTCCAGGACCTGCGCGTGGAGCATGCCGTGCATCTCTTGCGCACCGGAAACGCGAGCGTCGACCAAGTCGCCGCACAGGTCGGGTACTCGGATGGGGTGACCCTGCGGGCCCTGTTGCGCCGTAAGCTGGGCCGGGGTGTCAGGGAGTTGCGACGCGGTGGATGACCAGAGGCGTTTGGTGTATGTACGGCTGGAGACCGCCGGGAAACTGACGCAGGCCAAACGGCGCATTTGGACCTGACAAAACTACTGCCCGCCACGGCGCGCAAGCTCCAGTTTGACCCCGGACAAAGTATTGCTGGCAATGTCGTGGTTGAGCAAATCAATACCTTGATTGAACAACGCTGTGCACTGACGATTCGGCTGCTCACCGACCCCGCCGCCGACAATGACGCAGCCGCCGAGCCCACCGTTAGAACTACCGTGCGGACACGGGTTCGATTCGGGTTTGGGAATTGAACCGACATCCCATCGCAGACGAGTTTGATGCCCGTTTCCGGCGACCAGCATGGCTGAGAAACCTGCTTGCAGGTCTACAATCGGGCAGGCTTTTCGATCCAGTTCGCACCGATTCGCAGCAGCCCGCAGCACTTCTATTGCGTACTTTCAATAGTCGTTTGGTACCGGGTGCTGCCCCTCCACCAATTTGCAGCTTGTGCTGCCGAATGCCGCTTGAGCCGGACTCGCAAAGTCCAGGGCTCAAGCGGTTTTTCCGTTCTCCGCCAGCAATCCGGCGATCACGTCGGCGGCGCGGCGCGCCGCGTCGCAGCGCAGGGTCGCGCGCACGCGGTCGAACGCGGCGAGCTGGCGCTGCCGCGCGCCGTCCGGTTTCAGCAGTTCGAGGACAGCCGCCGACAACTTTTCCGGCGTCGCGTCGTTTTGCAGCAGTTCCGGCACCGTCGGTTCGTCGGCGAGCAGGTTCGGCAGGCTGACGTATTTCGTCTTCAGCAGACCGGCCTTCAGCAGCAGCCACGCGGTCAGCGGCGAGCCGCGGTATGCGACCGCCATCGGCCGGCCGACGAGCAGGCATTCGAGCGTCGCCGTGCCGGATGCGATCAGCACCGCGTCGGCGGCGCGCATCGCCGCGCGCGACTGGCCGTCGAGCAGTGTCCAGTCGAGTCCCGGCGCATGTGCCCCGATCGCCTGCTGCATCTGCGTGCGCAGCGCCGGTCTGGCGATCGGCGTCACGAAGCGCACGCCCGGCATCTGCGCGGCGATCAGCGCCGCCGCGCGCGCGAACGGCTCGGCGAGATATTTCAGTTCCGAACCGCGACTGCCCGGCAGCACCGCGACCACAGACCCCGGTCCGGGCATTCCGAGATCGCCACGCGCCTGCGCCGGAGCGATCGACGCATCGAGCGCGTCGGCGAGTGGATGACCGATGTAAACCGCCTTGTCCGGCGCGCCGTGGCGCGCGTAGAACGCCGGCTCGAACGGAAACAGACAGAGGATGCGTTCGACGGCGCGCGCGATTGTCTTCACGCGGCCGGCGCGCCAGGCCCAGACCGTCGGGCTGACGACATGCACCGTGCGCAGGCCGCGGTCGCGCAGGCGGCGTTCGAGGCCGAGATTGAAATCGGGCGCATCGATGCCGATCACGACGTCCGGGCGCTCGGCCGTCAGCCGCGCGACCAGCGTACGGCGCAGCCGCAGGATGCGCGGCAGCGCCGGCAGCACCTCGGCGATGCCCATCACCGACAGCGCGTCGATCGACGCGATCGTCTCGCAACCGGCCGCCCGCATCTCGTCACCGGTGACGCCGTAAAAGCGCGTGCCCGGCAGACGTTCGCGCAATGCCTGCACCAGCGCGCCGCCGAGCAGATCACCCGACATCTCGCCGGCGACCAGCGCGACTTTCAGCATGGCGGACGCCGGCGCGACAGAACGTTCAGTGCGCAGCCGGCGCCGCTGCGGCTTGCGCGTTCTTCCATTGCTTGATCGCGGCCAGCGTGTTGGCGACATGCTGGCTTGGATCGAGCGCGCTGTATTCGTAGTAGATCTTGTCGTCCGGCGTGATCACGTACGACACGCGCGTCGCATAGTTCAGCAGCGGCATCTTGGCGTCGTACGCCTTGATGATCTTCTGATCCGGATCGGCGGCGACCGGAAACTTGCCGCCACACTCGGTCAGCGAGAACTTGTGCAGCGTGCCGATCTCGTCGGCCGACACGCCGATCACGCTCGCGCCGAGCGCCTTGTACTGGTCCATCGCCTGCGCGAACTGGTGCGCCTCGATCGTGCAGCCTTTGGTGAACGCCTTCGGATAGAAATAGACGACGACCGGCCCCTGCTTCAGCGCATCGGCGAGCGAGAACGCATAGTCCTTGCCGGCCAGCGACGCCGGCGCGGAAAAGTCCGGCGCCGCGGCGCCGACCTCGAGCGCCGCCCAGGCCGGCGACATGCAGCACAAACCCAGGAACGCGACAGCCAGCCATTTGATCGTGCGCATCGCAAACTCCGGTGGTGATTTCAGCGCTGCAGCGCGCGCTTCGATCCTTCGATGAACTTCAGCATGTACGCGACGTGCTGCGAATCGGCTGCCATCGTCGCGAGTTCCTGTTTGACCTCGTCCATCTTGCGGCCCGACAGGTAGATCAGCTTGTACGCGTCCTTGATCTTCGCGATGTCGTCGGCCGCGAAGCCGCGCCGGCGCAGGCCTTCGCTGTTGATGCCGCGCGCCTCGGCCGGATGGCCCTGGACGATGACGAACGGCGCGACGTCGCGCGTGATCACGCTGCCGCCGCCGGTGAATACGTGCGAGCCGATCTGGCAGTACTGGTGGATCAGCGTGTAGCCGCCACAGCCGACGTAATCGCCGATCAGCACGTGGCCGGCGAGCGAGGTGTTGTTGGCGAGAATGTTGTGATTGCCGACGATGCTGTCGTGGCCGACATGCACGGCGTTCATGATCCAGTTGCGATCGCCGATCCGCGTCAGCGCCGCCGCTTCCTTCAGCGTGCCGCGCTGGATCGTCACGTATTCGCGGATCGTGTTGCCGTCGCCGATCTCGACGCGTGTCGGATCGTCCGGTTTCGCCGTCATGTCCTGCGAGATTTCGCCGAGCGAGGCGAACTGGAAGATTTTGTTGTCGCGGCCGATCGTCATCGGCCCGCGCAGCACCACGTGCGGGCCGATCCAAGTGCCGGCACCGATCGTCACCTGCGGGCCGATGATGCTGTACGGCCCGACCTCGACCGTCTCGTGCAGCTCGGCGCCGGCGTCGACGATCGCCGTCGGGTGGATGCGCGGCGATGCGCTCATGCGCCCTTGTCTCCGTAATCGGCGGTGCGCAGCACGCACAGCAGCTCGGCTTCGCACGCGATCTCGTCGCCGACCCGCGCCTGCGCGTTGAACTTCCACAGATCGCGCTTGTGCTTGACCAGTTCGATGTCGAACGTCAGCTGGTCGCCGGGCACGACCGGCCGTTTGAAACGGCAGTTGTCGATGCCGGCGAAATACAGCACCAGCCCGTCGCCGGCGCGCAGCCCGGACTTGTGGATCGCCAGCAGGCCGCTGGCCTGCGCGAGCGCTTCGAGCTGCAGCACGCCGGGCATCGTCGGCATGCCGGGGAAATGGCCGGGAAAGAACGGTTCGTTGAACGTGACGTTCTTGATCGCCGTCAGCTTCATGCTCGTCTCGTCGATCCGGATCACCCGATCGACCAGCAGGAACGGATAGCGGTGCGGCAGCAGCTTGAGGATTTCGCAGATATCAAAGGCTTTCGCTGTGGTCATCGTCCTGGGTTTCCGCGTTGAGGCTCAAGTGTTTTTCGAGTTGCCGCAGCCGGGTTTCGAGCCGGCCGAGGCGGCGCACGCGCGCCACGGTCTTGCGCCATTCGCGCGCATCGTCGAGCGGCAGTCCCGAACCGTAGACGCCCCGTTTGGCAATGGACCCGGTCACCATCGCGCGACCGAGCAGGACCACGTCGTCGGCGATCTCGATGTGCCCGGCGATGCCGACGGCGCCGCCAATCATACAGCGGCGTCCGATGCGCGTACTGCCGGCGATGCCGGTGCACGCGGCGATCGCGGTGTGTTCGCCGATCTGCACGTTGTGGGCGATCTGGATCAGGTTGTCGAGCCGCACGCCGTTGCCGATCACGGTGTCGTCGATCGCGCCGCGATCGATGCAGGTGTTGGCGCCGATCTCGACGTCGTCGCCGATCGTCAGCGAACCGAGCTGCGGCACTTCCTCCCAGCCGTCCGGCCCGCGCGCGTTGCCGAAACCGCGCGAGCCGAGCACCGCGCCGGCCTGCACGCGACAGCGCAGACCGATGACGACCCGCGCGGCGACCGTCACGCGCGCGGCGAACCATGCGCCGTCGCCGATCACCGCGTCGCGGCCGATCGTGCAGCCCGGTCCGATGCAGGCGCCGGCACCGATGCGCGCGCCGCCTTCGATCACCGCGCCGGCGCCGACATGGCTGCCGGCGCCGATCTGCGCGCCGTCGGCGACGAACGCGCCGGCGTCGATGCCCGGCACGAAGTCGCGTTCCGGATCGAACAGCCGCGCGATGCGCGCATACGCGAGATACGGATCGGCCGCGATCAGCGCCGCGCCGCGCACCGCATCGGCGTGGCGCGGCGCGACGATGACGATCGCCGCGGCGCTGCCCGCCAGTTCGTCGCGCAGTTTCGGATTCGACAGGAAGCTGAGATGTCCCGGCTTGCCGGGGCTCAGACTGCAGACGCCGGACACCGCGGTCGTCGCGTCGCCGCGCGACGGCAGCCCGAAACGCTGCGCCAGTTCATCGAGGGTGAAGGTGGGCATGGATCGCCATCCCGGAGGGCTGCCGCCAGCTTACGCGCGGCGGCGGCCCGCGAAAACGGCGACGGCCTGCATGCAGGCCGTCGCGGACTCGTCTCGCGCGCAGCGGCCGCCCGGCCGATGCGCGACGCGGCAACGGCCTTACTTCTTGCCGCCGGCCGCCTGCAGACGCTTGAGCACGTCGTCGGTGACGTCGAGTTCCGGCTTGACGAACACCGGGTTCTCGACGATCAGGTCCAGGTTCCGCTCCTTGGCGACGGCGTCGATCACGGTCTTGATCGCGTCCATCGTCTTGGCGAACTGCTGCTGGCGCGCTTCGTTGAAGTCGTCCTGCAACTGGCGGCCCTTCGACTCGATGTCGATGCGGCGCGTCGTCAGATCCTTTTCCTTCTTCGCGCGGTCGGCCGGCGCGAGCATGTCGGCTTCCTTCTGGAACGCCTGGCCATCGGCCTGCAGTTTCTTGGCGTCGGCTTCCAGATCGTTCTGGCGACGCTCGAACTGCGCCTTGAGCTGGTCCTGCATGGCCTTGAACTGCGGCGCCTTCTGCGCGAGATCGGCGGAGCGCACCGCGCCGATCTTGACGTCGGCCAGTGCCGGCAGCGTGGTGATGGCGAGGACGACGCCGGTGATGGCAATGAACTTACGAATCATGTCTCTCTCTCGTGTGTAGTGTTGCGGCTTTGATGAATCAGAACCCCGAACCGAAGCTGATCTGGAAGCGGTCCTGCGAATCGCCCGGCTTCGGGTTCAGCGGAACTGCGTAGCTCAGGTCGAGCAGGCCGAGGAACGGCGTGAACCAGGAGAACGCGATACCGGCCGACTGGCGCAGCTCGCTGGCATCGAAATCATTCGGTTCGGCGAACACGTTGCCGACGTCCCAGAACGCTTCGAGGCGCGTCGACTTGCCGTCGCTCGCGATCGGCAGCGGGATGATGATATTGGTCTGCGCGGTCGTGCGCAGCTTGCCGCCGTACGGGTTGTTGAACAGATTCGTCGGATGGTCGCGCGGACCGAGATAGCCGTCCTTGTAGCCGCGCACCGTCTGCGGACCGCCGGCGAAGTAGTTCTCCCACGGCGGCACGTCGCTGTCGCCGTAGCTGTCGACGTAACCGACCGAGCCGTTGATCTCGGCGGTGAATTTCCAGAACAGCGGCACGTACTGCTGCGCGCGGTAGCTGATGTTGTAGTACTCGAGATCGCCGCCCGGCAGCGCGATGTCGGCGGTCAGCGCGTGCAGTGCGCCGCGCGTCGCGAAGAACGTGCGGTTGCGCGAGTCGTAGCTGATGCCGGTGCGCGCCTGCCAGCTGAAGAACTTGGTGCCGTTGTCGATGACGAAGCGGAGGATTTCATCGGAGCTGTTGCCGGGAAACGTCTCCACCGAAGTATCTTCGACGCCGACACCGGCGCGCAGCGCGACGAACTCGGACAGCGGAATGCCGTACGTCAGGTTCAGGCCGATCGTGTTGGTATTGAAGCCGGACGAATAGCGGATGACGCCTTCGGACTTGCGGTAGAACGTCGAGATCGTCTGGCTGATGCCGTCCTCGGTGAAATAAGGATTGCTCCACGACAGATTGATCGCCCGCGAGTAAACGTTGTTTTCCGCCTGCAGATCGATGCGGTTGCCGGTGCCGAGAAAATTCGTGTGTGTGACCTGGCCGGTGATCAGGAAGCCCTGCGAACCCGAATAGCCGACGCCGAACTGCACGCTGCCCGGCGGCCGCTCCTTGATCTTGAAATTGACGTCGACCAGATCGTCGGTGCCCGGCACCGGCTTGGTGTCGACTTCGGCGCTTTCGATGAACGGCAGGCGCGCGAGACGCACGCGCGAACGCTCGACCGCCGACTTCGAGAACGGCGCCGCTTCGAGCTGGCGCATTTCGCGGCGCAGCGTCTCGTCGTTGGTGCCGCTGTTGCCGGTGAAGCCGATGTGGCGCACGTACGCGCGCTTGCCCGGCTCGACGACGTAGTTCAGCGACACTTCCTTGTGCGCCTCGTCGACTTCCGGCACCGGCGTGACCTTGGCGAACGCGTAGCCGATATCCGAGAGTGCCGCCTCGATGCGGTCCGACGAATCGGTCGCTTCCTTGCGCGAGAAGATGTCGCCGGACTTCGTCGACGTGAGGATTTCGAGGTAACGCTCGTTGAGGATCGTCTCGCCCGAGAAATGACGATCCTTGACCTTGTAGACGTCGCCTTCGGTGACGTTGATCGTGATGTAGATCGATTTCTTGTCCGGCGTCAGCGCGACCTGCACCGAATCGACGCTGAACTTCAGATAGCCGCGATCCTGGTAATACGACTGCAGCTTTTCGAGATCGCCGGACAGCGACTGTTTCGAATAGCGGTCCGACTTCTGGAACGGCATCCAGTTGGTCGTCTTCAAATCGAACTGCTTCAGCAGCTCGTCGGTCGGGAAGACGTGGTTGCCGATGATGTTGATGTCGGTGATCTTGGTGACCGAGCCTTCGGTGACCTTGATGTTGATCGAGACGCGGTTGTTCGGTTCCTGCGTGACCTTGGAATCGATGCCGACGCCGTAATAACCGTTCGCGTAGTACTGGCGGCGCAGTTCCTGTTCGACCTGGTCGAGCAGGTCGCGGCGGAACAGCTCGCCGTCGGCGAGGCCGAGATCCTTCAGCGACTTCTTCAGCTCGTCGCCGCCGATCTTCTCGTTGCCTTCGAGCTTGAAATTGGTGATCGCCGGACGTTCCTGCAGTTTGACGATCAGCGCATTGCCGTCGCGTTCAAGCTGCACGTCCTGAAACAGGCCCGACGCGTACAGCGAGCGGATCGCCTGCTGCGAGGTCGAGTCGTTGAGTTCGTCGCCGTTCGACAGCGGCAGGTAGGTCAGCACCGTGCCGATCTCGAGACGCTGCAGGCCCTCGGCGCGGATTTCGGAAATCCGGAAGGGCTCGAACGCATGCGCCTGCGCGGTCAGCGCCAGCGCGGCCAGAGCCGTCGCAATGGCCGTCTTGGAAGTCTTGAGTCTTTTCACCGGCTCTATTTCTTTGGGTCAGTTCAGCAGACGCACGATGTCATTGTAGAAAGCCAGGCCCATCAGCAGAGCCAGCATCGTCAGACCGACGCGCTGCCCCGCTTCCTGCGCGCGCTCCGAAAGCGGCGAACCTTTCAAAGCCTCGACGCCGTAATACAGCAGATGCCCGCCGTCCAGAACCGGCACCGGCAGCAGATTGAGCACGCCGAGACTGACACTGACGACCGCCATGAAACTCAGGAACGCCACGACGCCCATCTGCGCCGAATAGCCCGCCACCTGTGCAATCTGCAGCGGCCCGCTGACATTCTTGACCGAGACTTCGCCGGTCACCATGCGCGCCAGCATGCGCAGGGTCAGCGACGACATCCGCCAGGTTTCCGAAACCGCTCGTGGAATGGCCGCCAACGGACCGGATCTGCTGACGGCGCGCAGATCGTGCCACAAGTCCCCCGGCGACGCCACGCTGGCGCCGAAGCGGCCGACCGTTTTCCCGCCTTCCTCGGCGTGCGTGAGAATGACGGTGCGTTCCAGCTCTTCGCCGCCGCGCCGCAAGCGCAGCTTGACGACTTCATCCGGATGCGCGCGCACCCACAGCGCCCATTGCTGCCAGGAATCGATCTTCGTGCCGTTATAACTGAGCAGAAGATCGCCGGGCTCGAAGCCGGCGTTCTGCGCCGGGTCGCCGGGCAGCAGGCTGTCGATCCGCGCCGGAATGTCCGGCTGGAACGGCTGCAGGCCGAGATCGTCGAACAGGAATTCCGGATCGATCCGCACGCCGGACAGCGGCAGGCTCAGCGTCCGCAGACGGCCGTCGGCCGACTTCACGGTCAGCGGCAGCGCGCCCTTGTCGAGCGCGCGCTCGATGATCTCGGTGCGCAGCTCGGTCCAGGTCGGAATCGCTTCGTCGCCGACCGCCATCACCTGATCGCCGGCGACCAGATCGGAATGCGCCGCGACCGAGCCGGCCGGCGGCGCCGCGATCACCGGCTTGAGACCCTGCACGCCGACCACGAACACCGCCCAGTACAGCGCGATCGCCAGCGCGAAATTGAACAGCGGGCCGGCGGCGACGATCAGCATGCGCCGCGTGACCGATGCGCGCGTGAACGCGCACGGCAGATCGGCCGGCGCGACCTCGCCTTCGCGTTCGTCGAGCATCTTCACGTAACCGCCGAGCGGCACCGCCGACAGCACCCATTCGACGCCGTCCCGGGCACGATGCGTCCACAGCGGCTTGCCGAAACCGATCGAGAAGCGCAGCACGCGCACGCCGCAACGGCGCGCGACCCAGTAATGGCCGAACTCATGAAACGCGACGAGCACGCCGATCGTGACGATGAAGCCACCCGCCGACCAGATGAAATCAAGCACCGACAAGCTCCTGCGCCTGCGCGCGGGCGCGCGCATCGACCGCGAGAATCGCGTCGAGATCGCCCGCCACCGCCGTTCGCTGCGCGGCCGCCGCCAGTGTTTTTTCGATCACCTGCGCAATCCCCGGGTAAGAAAGCCGTCCCTCCAGAAACGCTTGGACAGCGACTTCGTTGGCCGCGTTCAATACATTCGGCAGGTCGCCGCCGTCGCGCAGCGCGCCGCGCGCCAGCGCCAGGCACGGAAAGCGCCGAAGGTCGGCCGCCTCGAAGCGGAAACGGCCGAGTGCAGCAAGATCGAGGCCACCAACGCCGGACTCCCAGCGCTCCGGCCACGCCAACGCATGGGCGATCGGCACGCGCATGTCGGCCTGGCCGAGCTGCGCGAGCATCGAGCCGTCGACGTATTCGACGATCGAATGGATCGCGCTTTCCGGATGAATGACGACGTCGAGCTGCGCGTCCGGCAGGCCGTACAGCACCGACGCTTCGATCAGCTCCAGGCCCTTGTTCATCATCGTCGCCGAATCGACCGAGATCTTCGCGCCCATCACCCAGTTCGGATGGCGCACCGCCTGTTGCGGCGTGACCGCGGCGAGTTCGTCGAGCGGCGTTTCGCGGAACGGTCCGCCGGACGCGGTCAGGATCAGCTTGCGCACGTGTTTCGGCGCGCGTCCGCAGCGGCTGTCCGGCGGCAGGCACTGGAAGATCGCATTGTGTTCGGAATCGACCGGCAACAGCGTCGCGCCGCTGCGTTCGGCTTCCTGCATCAGCAGCCGGCCGGCCATCACCAGCGGTTCCTTGTTGGCGATCAGCACGCGCTTGCCGGCACGCACCGCCGCCAGCGTCGGCAGCAGGCCGACCGCGCCGACGATCGCCGACATCACCTGATCGGCGTCCGGGTGCGCGGCCAGTTCGTTCAGTGCGGCCGCGCCGTCGAGGACTTCGGTCGCGCTGCCGAGCCGACGCCGCAGTTCGGCGGCGGCGGCGGCATCGGCCATCGCCGCGTAACGCGGGCGAAACTCCGCGCACAGCGCCGCCATGCCGTCGACGTCGCGATGCGCGGTCAGCGCGAAGGCCTGCAGGCGCTGCGGATGACGGCGGACCAGATCGAGCGTGTTGCGGCCGATCGTGCCGGTCGCGCCGAGGATGACGAGCTGCTGCATCAGGCCAGACCGCACAGCCGCAGGCCGAGCAGCATGACCGGCGTGGCGGCGACGATGCTGTCGACGCGGTCGAGGATGCCGCCGTGTCCCGGCAGGATGTGACCGCTGTCCTTGAGGCCGGCGCTGCGCTTGAGCATCGATTCGGTGAGATCGCCGATGATCGAGACGACCGCGGCAACGACCGACAGCACGATCATCGTCGCGATCGCCGCCGGCGCGTGCAGCCCGAACACGAAACTGCCGGCGACCGCGCCCCAGACCGCACACAGCAGCAAACCGCCGATCGCGCCTTCGATCGTCTTGCCCGGCGAGATCTTCGGCGCCAGCTTGCGGCGGCCGAACGCGCGGCCCGCGAAATACGCGCCGGTGTCAGCGGCGAACACCAGGAACAGCACGAACAGCAGCTTGAATGCGCCGTTCGGCAGCGCATGCAGCGCGGCGATCGCGATCAGCGTGCTGGCGATCATCAGCTGGCCGGCGACCGCCATGACCGGCGCGGCGATCGCGCCGTTGTCCGGAAAGCCGCGGAAGCGCAGCGGCATCAGCAGCCAGATCAGCGCAACCGGCGCCAGCGCCCAGCTCAGCACCGGGCCGTTGACCGGGCTGAACCAGACCACGGCGAGCACCAGCACGGTCAGCGCGAGATAAACGGCGCGCAGCGCCGGCCGCGCGTTCAGGCCCATGAACGCGGTCCACTCCCAGGCCATCACCAGACCGACGATGCCGAGCGCCGCGTACAGCCACGGTGTCGGTGCGAACCAGACCAGCGCCAGCAGCAGCGGCAGCAGCACCAGCGCGGTCACCACTCTCTGCATCAGCATGCTCGCTGCTCCCCGCTCAGATGGACGCCTGCGGTACGGTGCCGAAACGCCGCTCGCGACCGGCGTACCACTGCAGGGCGTCGCGCAGCAGCTGCATGTCGGCGTCCGGCCACAGCAGGTCGGTGAAATACAGCTCGGTATAGGCCAGCTGCCAGAGCATGAAATTGCTGATCCGGTATTCGCCGCCGGTACGGATCAGAAGGTCCGGCGCCGGCCAGTCCGCGGTCACGAGTTGCCGTTCCAGATTCTGCGCATCGATCGGCCGGCCTTCGGCCGCGAGCCGCTGCGCGGCCTGCACGATGTCCCATTGCCCGCCGTAGCCGAGCGCGATCACCAGCGTCATCGCGGTATTGGCGGCGGTGCGCTGTTCCGCCTCGGCGATCCGTTCGCGCAGGACCTCGCCGAGACCTTCGTGCTCGCCGATCACGCGAAGCCGAACACCGTTCCGGTGCAAATCCGGCAGCTCGCGTTCGAGCGTGCTCATCAGCAGTTCCATCAGCAGCCGCACTTCGAGCGGCGGCCGCTTCCAGTTTTCCTGCGAGAACGCGAACAGCGTCAGCACCTCGATGTCGAGCTCGCGCGCGGCGCTGACGATCTTGCGCACCGCCTTGACGCCCTCGCGATGGCCGGCCGGCCGCAACTGGCCGCGCGCCTGCGCCCAGCGGCCGTTGCCATCCATGATGATGGCGACGTGCCGGGGAATCGGAGCCTTGCCCATGATCGGGGGGATGCTGGTCATTGCGCGGCGAACCGCAGATCGCGCTTCGGCTTCACATCGACAGCAGTTCTTTTTCCTTCGCCGCCGCCGCGTCGTCGACCTTGGCGACGAACTGGTCGGTCAGCTTCTGGATCTCGGCCTCGCCGCGCTTCTCGTCGTCGGTCGAGATCTGCTTGCTCTTGACCAGATCCTTGACTGCCTGATTGGCATCGCGGCGCACGTTGCGGATCGCGACCTTGGCGTTCTCGGCCTCGCTCTTGACGACCTTGGCGAGCTCCTTGCGGCGCTGCTCGGTCAGCGGCGGGATGTTGATGCGGATCGTCTGGCCGGCGGTGTTCGGCGTCAGGCCGAGATCGGAGGTCATGATCGCTTTCTCGATGACGCTGACCAGACCCTTGTCCCAGGCCTGCACCTGGATCGTCCGTGCGTCCTCGACGCTGACCTGCGCGGCCTGCGACAGCGGCACTTCCGAGCCGTAGTAATCGACGCGGATATGGTCGAGCAGCGCGGCGCTGGCGCGGCCGGTGCGCAGCTTCATCAGCTCGGTCTTCAACACATCGACGCATTTCTGCATGCGCGCACTGGCGTCGGTCTTGATGTCGTTCAGCATTGCGGGCTCCGGAACAGCTTGAGAATTCCTTGAGGACTGTAGCGCGATCGCCGCGCTCAGCGATTGACGCGCGTGCCGATGCTGGCGTCGCCGCTGACGATCTTCAGCAGCGCACCCGGCGCGCTCATGTCATACACGCACAGCTTCATGCCGTGATCGCGGCACAGCACCATCGCGGTCTGGTCCATGACGCCGAGCCGCTTGCCGAGCGCCTCGTCGTAGGTCACTTCGTCGTAACGTCGCGCCGCCGAGTCCTTCTTCGGATCGGCGGTGTAGATGCCGTCGACCTTGGTCGCTTTCAGCATCAGCTCGGCCTCGATCTCGACCGCGCGCAGCGCGGCGGCCGAATCGGTCGTGAAGAACGGATTGCCGGTGCCGGCCGCGAACACCAGCACGCGGCCTTTTTCGAGATGGCGCATCGCCTTGCGGCGGATAAAGTCTTCGCAGACTTCGTTGATGCGGATCGCCGACTGCACGCGCGCCTGCATGCCGACGCGCTCGATCGCGTCCTGCAGCGCCAGCGCGTTGATGACGGTCGCCAGCATGCCCATCTGGTCGCCGGTCACGCGGTCCATGCCGGCGCGCGCCAGCCCTTCGCCGCGGAAGATGTTGCCGCCGCCGACGACCAGCGCGACCTGCACACCGATGTCGACGACCGACTTGATCTCGCCGGCAAGAAAATGGGTGACGTCCGGCGAGATGCCGAAATCCTGGTCGCCCATCAGGGCCTCGCCGGACAGCTTGAGGAGGATTCTCTGATAGGCGGGCTGCGGACTCATGGGCATTTCGTAGGTGGCGAAAGGGAGCATCACACCGCGCGCATGGTACTTAAAAAGAAGCCCCGTTTCCGGGGCTTCTTCACAATTTGATGCTGGCGATCGATGTTAGCGCAGTCGTCAGGCCTTGATGCCGGCCTGCGCCATGACTTCGGCGGCGAAGTCGACCTGCGCCTTCTCGATGCCCTCGCCGACCGCGAAGCGCACGAAACGCGCGACCTTGGCGTTCTTGCTCTTCAGCAGCTTCTCGACCGTCTCGTCCGGATTCTTGACGAACGGCTGGCCGAGCAGCGTGACTTCGTTGACGAACTTGGCGGTGCGGCCGTCGATCATCTTGGCGAGGATTTCCGCCGGCTTCGGCTTGAAGCCGCCGCCGAGCTTCTTCTTGATCATCGCGTAGTCGTCGTCCCAGCTCTTCTTCTCGTCGTCGGACAGGCCGGCATAGACGCCGTTCTGCTTCTCGTCGTCCATTTCCTTGAGCGCGCCGGCGAACTTGTCGGACTCGGCCTTGGCGTCGAGCTGTTCCTGGGCGACGGTCGCTTCGATGATGCGGCGCTCGGTGGCGAGCACGTCCGCCGAGATTTCGCTGGCGTCGAGGAAGCGCGGGCTCATCGCGGCGATGTGCATGGCGATGTCGCGGGCGAGTTCGACGTCGCCCGATGCCATCGCGACGACGACGCCGATCTTGTCGCCGGGATGCAGATAGGTAACCAGCGGGCCGCCGGCCGATTCGACGACCACGAAACGGCGGATCGTCATGTTCTCGCCGAGCTTGGCGATCAGCGCACGGCGGTGCTCGTCGAGCGTCGCGTCGCCGGCCTTGAGCTGGCTCAGCGCTTCGGCATGTTCCGGCTTGTGCGCATGCGCCGCTTCGGCGGCAAGCCGCGCCAGCGTACGGAAGTCTTCGCCCTTGGCGACGAAGTCGGTTTCGCTGTTCAGTTCGACGAGCGCGACGGCCTGGTCGTTGCCGGCGATCGCCAGCACGCCTTCAGCCGCGGTGCGGCTGGCCTTCTTGTCGGCCTTGGCGGCGCCGTCCATGCGCAGTTTCTCGGCAGCCTTGTCGAGATCACCGCCGGTCGCTTCGAGCGCCTTCTTGCAATCGCCCATGCCGGCGCCGGTACGTTCGCGCAGCTCCTTGACGAGGGCTGCAGTGATGGGAGTGCTCATGGGATTTCCTGAATTCTGGATTTGAATGGGGGCCGGAGCCCGCAAAACGGACCAGGCCGACGCGCATCGCGCAGCGCGGCAGGCCGGTGCAACGGCGGAGCGCGGCGGGCCTGCGCGGCAGGCCCGCCACGATCGACGATCGGCTTACTCGCCGCGACGGGCGCCGGCGCCGCGACCCGGACGGTCGCCGCCCGGCTTGCGCGGCGCGCGCGGCTTGCGCGGCGCTTCGCGTTCTTCGGCCGCGGCGACCGATTCCTCGGTCACGCGGAACGGCACCGGGTTGGCGCCGCGCGCATCGATGATCGCGTCGGCGACGCACTGCGCGTAGACCTTGATCGCGCGCGTCGCGTCGTCGTTGCCCGGGATCACGCAGTCGATCGGTGCCGGATCGTTGTTCGAATCGACGACGGCGATGACCGGAATGCCGAGCTTCTTGGCTTCCAGAACCGCGTTCTTTTCGTAACCGGTGTCGATGATGAACAGGCAGTCCGGCAGGCTCGGCATTTCCTTGATGCCGCCGAGCGATTTGCGCAGCTTCTCGATCTCGCGCGTGAAGGTCAGCTGCTCCTTCTTGTTGAGACGGGCGATCGAGCCGTCCTCGACCTGCTTTTCCATCTCGATCAGGCGCTTGATCGACGCCTTGACGGTCTTGAAGTTGGTCAGCGTGCCGCCCAGCCAGCGCTGGTTGACGTACGGCATGCCGGCGCGACGGGCTTCCTCTTCGATCGTCTCGCGCGCGGCGCGCTTGGTGCCGACGAACAGGATGCGGCCGCCGTTGGCGGCGAGCTTGCCGGCGAAGGAACAGGCGTCCTTCAGCATCGGCAGCGTCTGCTCGAGGTTGATGATATGAATGCGATTGCGGCTGCCGAAAATGTACTGATCCATTTTCGGGTTCCAGTAGCGCGTGCGGTGGCCGAAATGGGCACCCGCCTCGAGCAACTGGCGCATGGTGATATCCGCCATTGTCAAAGCTCCATAGGTTGTGGCAAATCGTGCCGGGACGACGCCTCGCGAGGCGCGCACCCTTGGGAAGGCACGAATGAATTTCTCCAAAGGCGAGCGGTCAGCCGATTGCCTTTGAAGGGCGCGCTTTATACCATAGCGCCCCTTTTAAAACAACGAGTTTTGCCGCTTCGGCGCATGGCTCGCACACTCATCTCACGCGGGCACGCTGGCGTTATGGCCGTTTCGATCAAGACTCCCGAAGAACAGCAGAAGATGCGCGAAGCCGGCGCCGCCGCCGCGTCCGTGCTCGTCATGCTGGAACCCTACGTCAAGCCCGGCGTGTCGACCGACGAGCTGAACCGCATCTGCCACGAATACATCGTCGGCACGCTCGACTGCATCCCGGCGCCGCTGCATTACGGCGGCGGCGGCGGCCGGCCGCCGTTTCCGAAGTCGATCTGCACCTCGGTCAACCACATCGTCTGCCACGGCATCCCGGGCCCGAAGGTGTTGAAGAAAGGCGACGTCGTCAATGTCGACATCACCGTCATCAAGGACGGCTTTCACGGCGACACCAGCCGCATGTTCTACGTCGGCGAACCGAGCATCCTCGCCCGCCGTCTCGCCGAAACCACGCACGAGGCGATGATCGAAGGCATCAGGCTGGTCCGTCCCGGCACGCGGCTCGGCGACATCGGCGCGGCGATCCAGAAATACGCCGAGGCGCGCGGCTTCTCGGTGGTTCGCGAATACTGCGGGCACGGCATCGGCCGCATCTTCCATGAAGACCCGCAGGTACTGCACTACGGCCGCGCTGGCACGGGTCTTGAATTGGTCGAAGGCATGACCTTCACGATCGAACCGATGATCAACGGCGGGCGCGCCGACGTGAAGCTGCTGCCCGACGGCTGGACCGTGGTCACCAAGGACCACTCGCTGTCGGCGCAGTGGGAGCACACGGTGCTGGTCACGCCCCAGGGCTACGAGGTGCTGACGCTCGGCGCGCGCGGGCGGCACTAAGACGCGCGCCGCCCGAAATCGCGGAATTCTCCGGCTTCGTC